>JAHCIT010000002.1:300000-560773 GCA_026129095.1 Deltaproteobacteria bacterium | reverse complement strand
CCAGGACCAAGGGAGGAAAAGGGAAAGGCCCCGCAACCGTTTTTGGTTGCGGGGCCTTTCGAATTGTATCCGGCGACGTCCTACTCTCCCACGAAAACAACATCGTAGTACCATCGGCGCTGGAGGGCTTAACTGCCGTGTTCGGAATGGGAACGGGTGGGACACCTCCGCCATTGTCACCGGAAATCACAAAACTTTGGCAGGCGAAATCGGGAGCGATGCAAACTGTGGAACGCTTTCTGATCGATCATTTTATGCCACATCATTCACTGTGACGCTGCGTGCCACCCACGTGACGCCTTGCGGATACACTTGCCGGCCTTTTTGAGGCCCGGCAGCGCGGTTCCATCAAGCACTCTCCGCGGGAGATCTCATAACTATCCCGGCTCCCGTTTCTTCTTGTCTTCACGTCTGACGGAACCTCCCGAAGCCGCACAGGATTTCCTGTTCGTTCTCGAGAGGTTCCGCCTGGCCGTAAAGGACCAGACGGAACCGGAATTTTATGGTTAAGCCGCACGACCAATTAGTACGAGTACGCTGAGTGCATTGCTGCACTTACACGGCTCGCCTATCAACGTTGTAGTCTCCAACGGGTCTTTAGGGGCCTTGCGGCCCGCGATACCTTATCTTGAGGTTAGTTTCCCGCTTAGATGCTTTCAGCGGTTATCTATTCCCGACATAGCTACCCAGCCTGCCACTGGCGTGACAACTGGAACACCAGAGGTCAGTCCATCCCGGTCCTCTCGTACTAGGGACAGATCCTCTCAAGTATCGTACGCCCACAGAAGATAAGGACCAAACTGTCTCACGACGTTTTGAACCCAGCTCGCGTGCCGCTTTAATTGGCGAACAGCCAAACCCTTGGGACCTGCTCCAGCCCCAGGATGCGACGAGCCGACATCGAGGTGCCAAACATCCCCGTCGATGTGGACTCTTGGGGGACATTAGCCTGTTATCCCCGGCGTACCTTTTATCCGATGAGCGATGGCCCTTCCATACGGGACCACCGGATCACTAAGGCCTACTTTCGTATCTGCTTGGCTTGTCAGCCTTGCAGTCAAGCTCCCTTATGCCTTTGCACTCAACGCCCGATTTCCAAGCGGGCTGAGGGAACCTTTGCGCGCCTCCGTTACTCTTTAGGAGGCGACTGCCCCAGTCAAACTACCCGCCATTCACTGTCCTCGAACCGGATCACGGATCAGGTTAGAATCCCAGTAATGTCAGGGTGGTATTTCAACGTTGACTCCATCACCGCTGGCGCGGCAACTTCAAAGTCTCCCACCTATCCTACACAAACAGCACTGAGACTCAATGAAAAGCTATAGTAAAGGTGCACAGGGTCTTTCTGTCTTTCTGCGGGAAGACGGCATTTGCACCGCCATTACAAATTCGCTGAGTTTGCTGTGGAGACAGTGCGGAAGTCGTTACGCCATTCGTGCAGGTCGGAACTTACCCGACAAGGAATTTCGCTACCTTAGGACCGTTATAGTTACGGCCGCCGTTTACTGGGGCTTCGGTTCACAGCTTCGCCTTGCGGCTAACCGATTCCCTTAACCTACCAGCACCGGGCAGGCGTCAGACCACATACATCCACTCGCGTGTTTGCGTAGTCCTGTGTTTTTGGTAAACAGTCGCTACCGCCATTTCTCTGCAACCCCTTTTAGCTCACGGAGCGAGTCCGCTTACTTACTGAGGGCACACCTTCTTCCGAAGTTACGGTGTCAATTTGCCGAGTTCCTTCACAGCAGTTCTCTCAAGCCCCTTAGGCTATTCGCCTCGTCCACCTGGGTCGGTTTCGGGTACGGACATCGAACGGACTCACTAGCAGCTTTTCTTGGAAGTCGAGGGTATTGTGACTTCGCAGCCTTTACGGCCACTCGTACTCGGCTCTCGGAGATAACTGCCCCCGGTACTTCACTCGGAGACACCCCTACAACCTTGAACCGGAATCCATAACCGGCTCACATTCCTTACTCCGTCCCTGCATCGTTGATAACGTCCGTCCGCTGGCGCAGGAATATTAGCCTGCTTACCATCGGATACGCGTCTCAGCCTCTCCTTAGGCTCCGGCTGACCCTGAGCGGATTACCCTTGCTCAGGAACCCTTGGACTTACGGGGAGCGGGTTTTTCACCCGCTTTAACGCTACTCATGCCTGCATACGCTTTTGAGACAGCTCCACGTGTGCTCGCGCTCACGCTTCGACGCCGGCTCAATGCTCCTCTACCACTTGCGGAATCCGCAGACTCCGCAAATCCGAAGCTTCGGTACGATGCTTGAGCCCCGTTACATTTTCGGCGCAGGATTCGCTCGACCAGTGAGCTATTACGCTTTCTTTAAAGGATTGCTGCTTCTAAGCAAACCTCCTGGCTGTCAATGCGCCTCCACATCCTTTCCCACTTAGCATCGATTTTGGGACCTTAGCTGTCGGTCTGGGCTCTTTCCCTTTCGTCCCTGTAGCTTAGCCCACAGGGACTGTCTCCCGAGGTCAGACTTGCCGGCATTCGGAGTTTGGTTGGGTTTGGTAACCTGGTGGGGCCCCTAGCCCATTCAGTGCTCTACCTCCGGCAGTCAACCCTCGAGGCCGTACCTCAATACGTTTCGAGGAGAACCAGCTATCACGTAATTCGATTAGCTTTTCACTCCTACGCACAACTCATCCCAAGGATTTTCGACTCCAAAGGGTTCGGTCCTCCACGCCGGGTTAGCGACGCTTCAACCTGGTCATACGTAGATCATCACGCTTCGGGTCTACTCCCAGCGACTATCGCCCTATTCAGACTCGCTTTCGCTCCGGCTCCGCCTGTTAACGGCTTAACCTTGCCACTGAGACGTAACTCGCAGGCCCATTATGCAAAAGGTACGCGGTCACTCGTGACAGAACCGAAGTCCTGCCAACTGAGCTCCCACTGATTGTAAGCACACGGTTTCAGGTTCTTTTTCACTCCCCTCGTCGGGGTTCTTTTCACCTTTCCCTCACGGTACTAGTGCACTATCGGTCGCTGATTAGTATTTAGCCTTGGAGGATGGGCCCCCCAGATTCAGACAGGCTTGCACGTGGCCCGCCCTACTCAGGAATCCGCCAGCGCAGCTTGGTTTTCGGTTACGGGGCTATCACCCTCTTTGGCTCAACTTTCCAGAAGTCTTCACCTAACCTCGCTGCTACATATAGCGGTCCTACAACCCCGGACCCAACGGATTGGTTCCGGTTTAGGCTATTCCCGTTTCGCTCGCCGCTACTAAGGGAATCTCTGTTTGATTTCTCTTCCTGCAGGTACTGAGATGTTTCACTTCCCTGCGTTCGCTTCCCGGCCCTATGAATTCAGACCGGGATGACCAGACCTTTCGGGCCGGCCGGGTTGTCCCATTCGGAAATCCCCGGATCGAAGCCTGCTAGACGGCTCCCCGAGGCTTATCGCAGTCAGCCGCGTCCTTCATCGCCTATCAGCGCCAAGGCATCCACCATGTGCTCTTGGTAGCTTAACCATAAACTTGAGATCTCTCGTGGAGAACACTCAAGGAACCTGTGTTTCCGCTCGCGCGCCCGGCTCGCTGCCTGCTTCAGCCTATCGTCTCCGTTACCGGATACTCCTGGCTGAAAACCGGCCCGAACCGTCATGGTGACCCGCTCGCGATCACAGTTATTGTAATGGACACAAAAAAATCGTCTTCTGATTACGTTACTATATTTGCATTGCTCTCGATATTCACCTGTCAAAGACCGTAGGCCCCCGACCAGAACCGTTCTACCGGTTCCCGTCTGGAGCCGCCCGTTCGAACTTCCAGTATCTCTGGAGGCTCGAACCGGCGGCTCATGTGCTGCCTGTTCATACTGGTTTCCCCATACAAGTTTCGATCAGCCAAGTTACTGCCCGCCTGAATCTGGTGGAGCAGATCGGGATCGAACCGACGGCCTCCGGCTTGCAAAGCCGGCGCTCTCCCAACTGAGCTACTGCCCCGTATTAAGCCGGGAGAATGGTGGGCCCAGGTGGAGTTGAACCACCGACCTTCCGCTTATCAAGCGGACGCTCTAACCAACTGAGCTATGGGCCCGTTTCAAGGTCAGATAGAGGACTTGCTGGCTGGTCGGTGCTTCACTTGCGCGGCCAGGTTTCGCCTGCCGTGTCCCTGGGAGGTTCGCGGTCAGCGTCTGCGCCATCCGCGCTGCATGGGGAATTCGGTCTTTCTGATTCTCAAGGATCGGCGTGAAGGCTGGTCGCCTGCTTCGCCGGATCTTTAATAACCAGATAGTACTGCTTTTCGTGTCTGCTTTTCGAGGGAGTGTGTGCGTGGCTTCCGGCGAACCGGAAGTCCGCTTTTACAATAAGTCTTTCGTCAGGATGTCAGATACGCGGCACCTGTTTGCCTGGCGGGCCGAAACCCAATGCCTGGCGGGTGCTGCTGTTCTGATAAGCTTCCTTTAGAAAGGAGGTGATCCAGCCGCAGGTTCCCCTACGGCTACCTTGTTACGACTTCACCCCAATCACCGGCCATACCGTGGGCGCCTGCCTCCTTGCGGTTGGCTTGGGCGACTTCAGGTACAACAGGCTTTCGTGGTGTGACGGGCGGTGTGTACAAGGCCCGGGAACGTATTCACCGCGGCGTGCTGATCCGCGATTACTAGCGATTCCACCTTCATGGAGTCGAGTTGCAGACTCCAATCCGAACTGAGGCATCTTTTTTGCGGTTAGCTTCCCCTCGCGGGTTTGCATCACTCTGTAGATGCCATTGTAGCACGTGTGTAGCCCTGGACATAAGGGCCATGAGGACTTGACGTCATCCCCACCTTCCTCCGGATTGACTCCGGCAGTCCCGCTAGAGTGCTCAACTAAATGGTAGCAACTAACGGCAAGGGTTGCGCTCGTTGAGGGACTTAACCCGACATCTCACGACACGAGCTGACGACAGCCATGCAGCACCTGTGTCCTCCGTCCCTTGCGGGTCTGCGACATCTCTGCCGCATTCGGAGGCATGTCAAGCCCAGGTAAGGTTCTGCGCGTTGCGTCGAATTAAACCACATGCTCCACTGCTTGTGCGGGCCCCCGTCAATTCCTTTGAGTTTTAACCTTGCGGCCGTACTTCCCAGGCGGGATGCTTACCGCGTTAGCTGCGTCACTGCGAGGGTAAAAACCCGCAACGACTAGCATCCATCGTTTACGGTATGGACTACCAGGGTATCTAATCCTGTTTGCTCCCCATACCTTCGCGTCTTAGCGTCAGTGACCGTCCAGGTGACCGCCTTCGCCTCTGGTATTCCTCCTGATATCAACGTATTTCACCACTACACCAGGAATTCTATCACCCTCTCCGGCACTCGAGCATGGCAGTTTCCAATGACCCTCCCCGGTTGAGCCGAGGAATTTCACACCAGACTTGCCACGCCGCCTACACGCGCTTTACGCCCAATGATTTCGAACAACGCTCGCACCCTCTGTATTACCGCGGCTGCTGGCACAGAGTTAGCCGGTGCTTCCTCTGCAGGTACTTTCAAGCCTGCGACGTGTTAGGTCGCAGACCTTACTCCCTGCTGACAGGGCTTTACGACCCGAAGGCCTTCATCGCCCACGCGGCGTCGCTGCGTCAGACTTTCGTCCATTGCGCAAGATTCCCCACTGCTGCCACCCGTAGGTGTCTGGACCGTGTTTCAGTTCCAGTGTGGCTGATCATCCTCTCAGACCAGCTAAGCATCGTCGCCTTGGTGAGCCGTTACCTCACCAACTAGCTAATGCTACGCAGGTTCATCTTCCGGTGCGAGCTTGCGCCCGCTTTAACCACTGATCCGCAGATCTGTGGTCTTATCCCGTATTAGCCCGCCTTTCGGCGGGTTATTCGGAGCCAGAAGGTAGATTACCCACGTGTTACTCACCCGTACGCCACTTTACTCCCTTGCGGTTTCTCGTTCGACTTGCATGTGTTAAGCGCGCCGCCAGCGTTCGTTCTGAGCCAGGATCAAACTCTCCAATTGAACTTGGTAAGTTTGCGGCTCATGTCCTTCATGCTTTGCCCAAACCGGCCTTGCGGCCCTGTTCGGACAAAACGGACACATTGACCGACATTTCGTTAATCCAAGTATTAAAACTCGAAAAGAGCTTAACGAAAAGCTGTGTACTATCTGGTTGTCAAAGACCCGACGTAGCCTGTTGCTACCACCACTTTGCTGCAGAGGGACCCCCTGCAGCGGAACGCGATTATGGGGATGAACCCCCCTCTCGTCAATACCTGAGAAAAAGAAATGTCTAAATTGAAATTCATCAAAAATTACAATGGGTTAGGACTATGATCCGGATCATTCTGCTGTCCGTTTTCTGTTCAATTTTGGTCTGAAAACGAGAAGATGCCCACTAAAAAAGCTGATTTCGACAATAACTTCAGCATCTTAGGTCGTTTTCGCCCTGAATTGCCGCATTGCGCCCAATCAGGAGGTGTTCTTGGCCGATAATTACCCGGCCAACTTGACGGCCTGATCGTCCAGCTGCCCGCTGGCAGACCTCAGGCCGCTGCGACGATTTCAGCAGATGCTGGGGGCTTGATTGCGACCGATGTTTCCCCGAGTTTCCGGAGAAGGCGTCGGTGCGAGGCCAGAGCAGAAAGGAAGGAAGGGTATTCCGTATAGTTGACACCGAACTCGGCAGCCGTCGTTTTCACGATCTCGGCAATCTTCGGGTAGTGCGCATGGGACATTCGCGGGAACAGGTGATGTTCGATCTGGAAGTTGAGGCCACCGGTTACCCACAGGGCGAGGCGGCTTGACGGAGCAAAGTTGGCTGACGCCTCAATCTGGTGAGCCATCCATGAAACCGGTATGGGGCCATCCGGCAAAGGCGTGAACTTCGTGCCTTCCACCAGATGTCCGAGCTGGAACACTGTCGCCAGCATGAACCCGGCGACCAGGTGCATCGCCACAAAACCGATCAAGATCTTCCACCAGACAAGTCCCAGCACCAGGGCCGGAACGATCCACATGGCAACGTAGTAGGCACCTTTGCCGCCAAACAGCCAGAAATATTCGCTGACCGGCGGCTTTGGCTTGTCGTAAGCAATCAGCCGGCGCTGGAAGAAATGGCGGAAGTCCTTGGGGATTGCCCAGGCAAGTGAGGTAAGCGAGTAGAGAAAGAATGCATACCAGTGCTGATACCGATGGGCCGGACGATGCGTGCCGCCAGGGTGGAACTTGAGAAAAGGCATTGGATGCAGATCGCCATCGGCTTCCGGAATATTGGTATAGGAGTGATGAACTATGTTGTGGCAGATGTTCCAGTTGTAGACGTTGGCGCCGATCAGCGTGAATGCGTGGCCCATCACCCGGTTGATGCGCGAAGATTCAGAAAATGATCCGTGGACTGCATCGTGCCCAACATTGAAGCCGATACCTGCCACGAAAAATCCCATTGCTACCGCCATCAGGAGCATTACTGGCTCGCTGAACCAGCCCGACAGGATGGCAAAATAAAGCCCCACATAGCTGCCCAGGTAAAACACCGCTTTAGTCCACAAGTACGAATTCCCGTACCTAGAGATACCCTTTTCACGGAAGTAGCCGTCGATGCGCGACCTCAGTGTTTGGGCGAACAGATCCTTATCAGGACTGAGGAATGAAATCTTTGATGACATGTCTAAAGTCGGCTGCCTTACACAAGACGAATGCTCGAACGGGTTTTTGTTTAATATGCTTTCATGTTGAACCGCAATGGTAACCGGCCGATTTCATTAAATTATTACTATTCCGGTTTCCCATCATGCGCAATGCGGACAGTTTTATTTCTGGGCACTGTGTCCAGCCTGAATACCCTTTAATTTCAACAGCTTGAGTTACGGATGACGCAAAACCCGCTTACTGGACATCCAAAACTTGTCTGGCAGCATCCCGAGCCGGTACGGCTTCGCATTTATTTAGATTGACTCATGAGTCAATTCTGGGTTCATATGGGCCCCGGCCGGTTCCTGAAGCATCAGGAACGGAAATGCGCCCAACCTGAATATTCGAAGCGGAGGCTCTCATGTCGGAAGCAGAACAGAAAGATACCCCCGAGCAGGCCGAATTCCGTGCCTATGTGCGCAAGTGGCTCAAGGAAAATCGTCCAGCAAAGCCGGGTTTCCGGCTACCCCAGTCGCCGCTGGAGGTCATGACCGAAGAGCAGCGGCAGTACCTCTGTGCCTGGCAGCGCAAATGCTACGACGCCGGCCTCGTGGGGGTGGACATACCGAAGGCCTATGGCGGTGGTGGCGCCACCGATAAACGTCAGCGGATCGTGAATCAGGAGCTTGGGCACGCAGATGTCCCGTTCTTCATCAACGTCATCGGACTGGGAATGGCCGCGCCGACGATTCTCGTTCACGGTACCGAGGAACAGAAGCGGCGTTATGTCCCGGGAATTCTCTCATCGGATGAAATCTGGTGTCAGGGATTTTCCGAGCCGGGGGCCGGTTCTGACCTCGCCAACTCCCAGACTTTCGCCGAGCGCAAGGGCGACATGTGGGTAATCAATGGCCACAAGGTATGGACTTCTCTCGCCCATTTCGCTTCGTGGATGATCCTTCTGTGCCGGACGAGCCGTGACGACAAGTACAAAGGGCTCAGTTATTTCATCGTACCCATCAAGGGTGCCAAGGGCGTTACTGTCCGCCCATTGATCAAGATTACAGGCGAAACCGGATTCAACGAAGTGCTCTTCGAGAATCTCGAGGTTCCGGACACCCTACGCCTCGATCAGGTCGGCAACGGCTGGAATGTCGCCATGACAACGCTGCTCTACGAGCGCGGAGCAGCCGAATCAGCCGGAGGCGCGGAACGGTCGCTCACGTCAGTTGTCGATCGGCTCGTTTCCCTTGGCAAGCGCGTCAAGCGCGACGGAAGGCCCGCCATCGAGGATGAAACGCTCCGTGACAGAATCGTGCAATTCGCCATCAAGGGCGAAGCGATCAAGCAGACGTTCCGTCGCGCCCGTGTTCCAGCACTTACGGCACATCCAATGCGGATCCCGCTGCAGGGAAAGCTGATTGGATCGGAGTTCAGCCAGCTCGCATCTGCGTTGGCACTCGAAATCGAGGGTCCGGCAGCAAACTACTACATGGGTGATCCCAAGGCGCCAGATGGCGCCGCATGGCCGCTCGCCTACATGAATTCGTACGGCATCACCATCGCTGCCGGCACAAGCGAGGTGCAGCGCAACATCCTGGGCGAGCGTGTGCTCGGCCTCCCGAAGTCGAAATAAGGAAGGAAAACGAACCATGACACAGCCCAAGGATTTTGGTTTCGGTTCCAACGAGCAGATGCTTCAGCAGCAGGCGCGGAAGTTCCTAGATGAACACTGCTCCATAGAAAAACTTCGCCAGATTATCGGTGACCGCACCGCGTACGAGCGTGATGGATGGCGGCGCTTCGATGAAAACACCTGGAAGAAAATCAGCGAGCTGGGATGGCCTGCGCTTGCCATTCCCGAGGAAGCAGGCGGGCCGGGCCTCGGTATGGTGGCAGTTGCCGCCCTAGTCGAGGAGGCTGGCGCGCACGCACTACCAGCTCCACTTCTTTCTACCCTGCTGTCAACCTTTGTGCTCAGGGAATGCAAGACACCGGAAGCCTATGCCTGGATGGGACGAATCGCCGAAGGGGAAGCGGCCACTCTCGCGATAACCAACTCTGACGGTTCATGGGAACCGGGCGATGCTCCCCTAGAAGCGAAATCTTCCGGCGGAGGTGGATTTACCCTGAATGGTACCGCTGCATATGTGCTGGATGCACCCAAGGCGGACTTTCTGGTGGTCTCTGCCCACAGTCCGCAGGGGATTGCCCTGTTCGCCATTCCCGTCCGCGAAGCCGGTATCAAGATCAAGGCCGACCGAATTGTGGACCTGACGCGAGAGCAGGGAACGATCAACTTCAGCAATGTGCGGGTCCCGGGAAACGCCGTCGTGGCAGGTCCCGGAAAGGGACTGGCTGTACTCCAGAGGGCTCTCCCCAGCATCTGGACGGCGGTTGCTGCCGATTCGGCGGGTGCCGCCGAGTGGCAGCTCAAGACCACCGTTGAATATGCAAAAGTAAGAGAGCAGTTCGGACGGCCCATTGGTTTCTTCCAGGCCGTCAAGCATCCCATCGTCAACATGATGTGCGAAATCGACCAGGTCAGGTCGCTGGTATATAACGCGGCCTGCGCCATCGATCACGAACCCGAAAATGCCGAAAAGTACGCCCGCATGGCCAAGGCGGCCGCTGCCGAATGCGGCTGGTTCTGCTCGGGCCGCAGTGTCCAGTTTCACGGTGGAATCGGTTTCACCTGGGAGTGTGACGTCCACATCTATTTCAAGCGTCAGCAGATGAACCAGTTCCTGTTTGGCGATGGGCGTCATCACCGCCGCCATCTGGCGGATATCCTGATAGGCCCATCCACGGTTGTACCGAAAGGCATTCCCGCTGGCAGGATTTCTTCGAGACCGGCAAAAAAGCCAGCGAAGAAGGTAACAGCGAGGAAACCCGTAAAGGCAAAGAAGGCGACGACGAAAAGGCCAAGTCCGAAGAAGAAACGGTAAGCATATTTCCAATTTCAGGTCAGGGGCGGCAAGGAAGCCGCCCCTGGCTGTTTTAGCGTTGACTCAATGTGTCTGCCTTCCTAAACAGTGCCCTATGAGAGTGTTTCCCATATCATTGCGCTGCCTACTGCTGCCTAGCTGCCTGGCATTATTGGTCGCCTGTGCCGGACGCCTTCCAGCCTCTCCAGAACTGGTGCGCCCTTTCAATTCATCCATATATGAGGTCGTGATCCTCATCCCCGATGGCTCAGTGGAGTTTACCAACCTCCGCGCCAGGGACAGCATTTCCGGAGTCTGGGAAGACACGTTCCGGGCGAAGATGCAGCGGGCCGGTTACACCGTCGTTCGCGATGCCTCGCAGTATCATGATCTGATTTCCAAAGTGGTGCTCAACTGCGTTGATTCAACATTGATTCTCCAGTTATCTGACAAGCAGCAGGCAGTGGATGAAATCCGAATCCAGGAAGGCATATGGCTGGAGGCCTGTCTCAGCATCCGGATGGCGGACTATGTTTCTGCCCGGCTCGTGAACGCCTACACACGATCAGCAAACCTGTCGGCATTCGCCGACAGCCTCGAACTGAAGAAGCGACCGCCCGATCCGGCCAAAAAGCAGGTGTTCCGGACAGTTGCCAACCTGCCGCCTTCTGATGGCCGGGCCAGTCTATCGGTGTATCCATTTTCCGGTCAGGGAGATGCGAGTGATAAAGAGCTTGAGGCCATCTTCCGCCGCTTCACGACTGAAATTCAGCATGCTGCCTGCGTGAGAATAGTCGGACCGGAGATACTTGAAGACGCCGCCCGTCAGCTTAATGTGAAGGATAGCTGTGCGACCGAGGCCTGCCAGGTGGAACTGGCCCGAAGTGCTCAGGTCGATACACTGGTCCGAGGTAGTGTTTCCCGGCTGTCAGGAACGTTCATTATCAATACGACAATCATCGACACAAATACCCGCCGTATTCTTTATACTGACAAGATCAGCTCAACGGAAAAGCGGCTGGAAGAAGACGCAGAAAAACTGGCCCGCCGAATCAGGCGTTTCGCAGTTTGTCCTGGAAAATAAAACATGGCCTAACGCCTTGCCGAACGAATGGCTGCCGAACCGGATAATAGTCCCCAAAAAGGCGGCCGCCCTTCAATGTCTCTCTGGCCAGCCCGATAACGGCTCCGTTCAACAGCCACATACAGGTTCAGTACTCCTGCCGCTACCAATAAAAGCAGCGGCACTAGCAGATACAAAAGAATTATCACTCCGATCAGTCCCGATCCGAAAAAAACGGCCATCCCATAGACGGCGGCAAGTCCGATCGCCGCCAAAAGCAGAATAAAAAGCAAGACTGTCACCATGATGGTGAATGACCGGAAAACTGCCGAGACGCCTTCGTCCCGGTCCGAAAAGCGGTAAAAAAACATTGTGCGGAGCGGTGTCCGGAGCATGAACGAGAACATCGCCAGCAGTGCACCGAGGGCTCCAAACGTAGCAGCCGCCGCCAGAAGCCAAGCAGAATCCGATCCGGAGGCAGTCATCACAGCAACTGCCAGCAGCGATGCCAGTGCTGTTCCACTTGGCACAGCATAACGGGCAATTCGTATTACATATCCAGCCAGCGGCCGGTAAAGACGATCCGCAACTCCCGGCATCCAGGCCCAAGGCATGAGGCGCGGATCTCCCCGGCCCGACATAGCCGACTGGAGCCCGCCAATCCGGCCGCCATAGAGATCACCGCTCAGGAACGCCGTGGCAACCGCTCCACCCACCGACAGGCCACCCAAAAGCGGCAGGACATAAACTGCAGCGCCGCCGGCGGCATTCCACCCTTGCGTCAAGCCAATGAATACCAGAATAAGCACTGCCGGCAGCAGGGCTAGAACAGGACGCCAGGTCATCTGGAAAATGACATTCCGGGACATCCGCTGAAACGTAAGCAGTTCTATCTGGGCATGAATGAACTCTCCCCTTGTTCCCAGCACATCATAGGCAGGCTCCGAAAGGGAAACCTCCTTTCGTCCCAGCAGTCGCCTCCACATATCTACTGGAGCGGCATCACCGGAACTACGCGCCGACACCATTCGCCCCATAACGGCCAGAAACGAATCTCCTGTCAGATACTCGTTTTCCCGGGCCATGCGCTCCGATGTGAGACGGAATTCTATCAGGACCGTACGAAACTGCCGGATAATTACGTAAAGGCAAACCGCCACCACCAGTGAAAACCAGGGCATCCGGTAAAGATCTTCTGCCCAGGCAATCACCGGAAACAGCCGCTCCCGGTCTTGAACGAGCCCCGCGAGTTTTCCGGTCAGCGCCAGCAAGTAAAATGCCATTGGCAGTACGAACAGGAATACCGTTCCCGCCGGTACAGCCAGTGCTAGAACTCGCACCGGCAGCAAAAGTCCAATTACGATCATGCTCTCCAAGACCACTGCCCCGCAGAGACCCAAAAAAACCGCTACTGCAAACCGGGCCACTTCACCACCGCTCGCTGCTGCAGCCGACAACACGAAAGAGGCTCCAAATACGAGCACGAGCGGGCCAATGCCGAACCACGGAATCGGTCCCAGACCGAGAATCCGCCAGCGCTCTTCGGGCGCCAACGGAAGAGCAACTGTGTCCCGTGCAAATGGACCTGTCCGGAGCCGCAAACCCAAAAGGGCAACAATATAGGGAAACATCGGCAGCACGGCGGCGAGCAGTACTAGAAATGGCAACCATCCCAGTTCCGTCGCGGCAGTCATTCGTCCCAGTGACGAACCCAGCACGGCCGACAGGAGCAAGCCTCCTCCGGCGACGAGCCCTTCGCTGCCCTGTAATGGACGGCCGGGAAAGCCGGCGAGATCCAGCGGCATTGCCGGTCCGGTTTTTGGCAAGCCAATACCGGTCAGCACACTCAGGCCTCTCCCTTCGGCAGCACTCCAAACACATTCTGGACAAAATCTTCCGGTTTCACCGTAACTCCGGAAAAATCGAGGAGGATTTCTTCCAGGCTGCGGCCGCCGAAACGCTCACGGAACGAAGCTGTAAGATCGCCAGCAACTATATGCCCATCGTGAATGAGCAGAATCCGGTCACAAAGCTTTTCAGCCTGATCGACAATCTGGGTAGTCAGAAGCACAAGGTGGCCCGGAAACCCGTTCCAGGAACGAACAAGCTCCTTGAACGCGAGCTGAGCGGGCGGGTCAATCTCCCCTGTAAATGGCTCATCGAATACGAGCAGCTCACAACCACTCATGAAGCCCCCGGCCAGGGCCGTCTTTTTGTACTGGCCATTTGACACGGCCTGGAGCGGTTTGTCGGCAACCTCCTTCAGGGAGAAAAGATCCAGCAGCTCGTCCAGCCGCTTAAGGCGGATTTCTGAGGCTACCCGGTAAATACGTCCCACCAGATCAATCCACTGGCGCGGGGAGAATTGTGGTGGCAGGTAAGGATTGTCCGGAACATAGGAAACCCTCTGACGGATTTTTTTTCCGTCACGGTACCGATCGAGGCCAAAAATCTCGATCTTGCCCTCCAAAGGAGCATAAATTCCTGTCACAAGCTTGAGCAGAGTGCTTTTGCCGGCACCATTCGGCCCCAAAACGCCAACCACTTCGCCCGCTCCCAGCTCCAGCGAAACCTTGTCCAGCGCCGCCTTGCGGCCGAATCGTTTAGTGACATTGACCAGCCGGATCACCGGCGGGCTGCTGCCGAGTCTTCCACCTTCCGGATTCACCGCCGGGGAACCTGCCCTTTGAGTTTCCCCAGTCCGAATGCCCGTGACAGCAACCGGTCCCTGGTGCCGGCAGGAAGACCTGCCTTCACAACGGGGAATATCCACGCTTCACGCCCAATACGAACCATGCGTGGAGCTTTTGCCGCCGTTACCATCTGCACAAATCTGCGGGCGAATGCTTCGGCCGTCATTGGACGCTCCTGCGAAGCCCCGGCGCGCCGTTCGATCTGTTTCGACACCGGATGATAAATCGATTCTGCTGAACGATATTTTTCCGCATAGCGCCGAGCGCCCGTATCGATTGATGATTTCACCGCTCCGGGAGCAACCAGAATGGTCTCTATTCCAAATGGTTCCAGTTCGATTCGCAAAACATCCGTTAATGTATGCAGCGCCGCTTTGCTCGCACAGTACGCGCCTGAAAATGGCGTTGCCAGCTCGGCCGATACGCTGCCAACGTTCACTATGCGTCCTCCACCCTGGCGGTGCATATGCACTACAGCAGCCTGGACAACAGCAAGCGCACCCGTAACGTTGGTCTCGAATTCGGCCCGGAAATCATCAATGGAAATTTCAGCCAGCGGCCCCACGACGAGTATCCCCGCATTGTTTACCACTATATCGAGCCGGCCGGTTTCCTGCACGACAGAGTTGACCGCAGAGCGTATGGATTGAGAATTTGTCACATCCAGTTGCCGGATTTCCATTCCGGCTGTCTCAAGTTCCGTCAGGGATGTCAGCTTGCGGGCAGTAGCAAATACCCGGTGTCCGTGCGCATGAAACTCAAGAGCCAGCGCCCTGCCAATTCCGCTTGAGCACCCCGTGATGAGGACAACCTGTTTTTCCAGCCGGGCCATATGCATCCTCCCCGCCGTATCATAGAACGGCAGGGGATGGTCCTTAAGCACACGGAGCGAATTATCTACTTCTTCTTGTCTTCAAGAATGAATGTGATCTTGAGCTGAACGCGGTATTCACGGATCTTGCCGTTTTCGACCTTGGCTTTCTCAGAAACGACCTCAAACCCAACTATATTGCGCAGAGTCTGGTTCGCCCGCTCAAGTGCCTTTTCGCTTGCATCCTGCCAGCCCTTCGAACTGGCACCGATCACTTCTGTCACGCTGGAGATGGCCATTTACTGTGTCCCTTCAAGATTCCGCTGCAAACTACCAGTGCGATTCAAGATTCGGTGCCAGTTCAAAAATAAGTCCCATGCGAACCCGGTATTCGACGATCTTTCCCTTTTCGACCACCGCAAGCTTCTTGAGCACCTGGAAGCCGGTAATGCCGGTAACGGTCTTTGAAGCACGCCGAATCACCTGCGCTGCTGCATCCTCGTATGAAACCGGACTGGCACCTTCGAGTTCCCTGATTTTGGCAATCCGCATGAGCTGACACCTGTCTTTTCCCTGAAATCAGTCCGTATCCGGTGCGATCGAATAGTACAGAAGCCCATCCCGTTTTTCAATCCGCAGAAGCCCGTCGGCATCCATCAACTCAAGAAAACCGATCGTCTCGCTCATGGTGAGATGCATCAGCATTCGTGCCCGGTTCGGATCAAACACATGCTCGGACACCTGATAGGCTGTCATCGGTCCATGCTCTTCGATGATGTTCCGTATCTTGAGATATCGCCGGTTCCGGTGGAGTGCGTAGCTGTCGATCAGTGCCCGGATGTCAGGTATCGGTTCTCCATGTGAGGGAAGTGCCACC
The DNA here is from genome assembly GCA_026129095.1 of Deltaproteobacteria bacterium. Classification (NCBI taxonomy): domain Bacteria; kingdom Pseudomonadati; phylum Myxococcota; class Myxococcia; species Deltaproteobacteria bacterium. The sequence continues at coordinate 544,827 of JAHCIT010000002.1, read as the reverse complement.
GTGACGGCGAGATTTCTCACCTTGTAGAGCGATTTCACATAGTCGACGAGCGACCGGGTTTTTTCCTTCTTGTCCGGATCGATGAAGTTGAGCAGCGGTACCGGAGAAATGTCCGGCAGCAGATGGTCGGCCGAAAACATCACGCCCCGGCGCTCTTCAATCAGTACCGTGTGGCCAACAGCGTGTCCCGGCACCCATACGCATCTCAGTTCCACATCACTGAACTTCAGAAGGTCGCCGTCCTTCCAGGGATGATCAACCTTGAGATCCTCCCTGACCACTCCTTCTACCCGCTGTGCACTGAATGCCTTTTCGATCAGGTCTGCTGGCACACCCCATTCCCGGAAAAATTCCAGATAGGGACTATCGGGCCTTACCTTGGAGTAAAAATGCTCCTCCATGTGGTAACGCTCCAGTTCGTGTGCATAAACCCGGCAACCAGATGCCTGCTGGATACGCCGTCCCTGTCCGTAATGGTCAATATGGCCATGAGTGATGAGAAGGTGCCGTATATCCTCAACCTTGAGGCCATAGAGGGCAAGGTTGTCGTTCAGGGCCTTCCATGCCGGTTCGGTCCGCATGCCCGTATCGATAAGGATAGGTTCACGACCCAGGATCAGATAGCTGTTGATATGCATAGGGGGAAACGGAAGCGGGGTCTGGATCCGCTCAATCCCCTCGAGATCGAATCGTCCTTCAAAAATTTTCATGTGGTCGCCCGGGTCGTGGGCCTCCCAGATGGCATTCATCCCGGAAGGCTCCCCGCCTTTCAGCAAAACCCTAACGGCTGACCGGGTAAAAGGGCAAACCTCTGCCTGGCAGTTGATCATTCCGACGAAAGTCCGGTTTTCTTTTCCTTTAAACCGGGAGACACTCCCGGACGATGCATCGCTTTTACTGGCCACCGGAAGTTCCACCACCATCAGCGGATGGCACCATCATAACGGGCGAGCTCGCCTCTCATCTGGCAGCTGTTCGCCTTGAGGCAGGTGAAGTTGTCGAATGCTTCAATGAAAGCGGATATCGCTGCGCCTGTCGCATAGACCGGAATGCACGCCGATTTACCGTGACACCCGACCCTTCCACCGAACTTCCGGCACCTCCAGTGCCACGGAAGAAGCTCACTGTCTGGATACCAGCCATCGAACCGGCGCGCTTTGACTGGGCTGCAGAAAAGCTGACCGAGCTGGGTGCGGAGCGAATTGGTGTATTCCGTGCCGACCGGACGAACGCACATCCGCGGAGCGCCGAACGGATTCGCCGGGTAATGATCCGGGCCGTCGAGCAGTCAGGACGGGTGACAATTCCGGTCTGGCTGGAAGCCAAGACCCTCGACGACATACTGGATATGCACCCCATCATTCTTGAAATTCCCGGGCGCGGGAATTCAGTCCCGCTGTCTGGCTTGATACTGGATTCCGAACTCTCCCTCATGGTCGGCCCCGAAGGTGGATGGTCGCCAGGGGAACTGGAGCGGTTTCGCAGGACAGGCTACCAGCTTGCCCATCTCGTACCCTCCACACTTCGGGCAGAAACGGCTGCTGTTTCAGCAGCGGCAGTAATACTTTCCTGACAGCTTTTCCCAGACTTATGTAACCATCTGAAATCCGTGAATTTTCTGGACATTTTAGGAGCTTCTGGTAACAATGTTCGCGTAGCAAGTTGAGGGCTCCTGCTTGGCTTTTTTATGAACGCCACCGCAGGAAAAAGCTGGAGTCCGGCCCTGTGCGATGCCCTGCTTGCAGTTACCTCTATTTTAAATCCCTTGATACCTGCCCGAAGTGTGGCTCGGCCCTTGGAATAGCGCCGGAAACAGCCCCAGCTGTAGTCCCTTCCCTGATTCCTGAAACACCGGCTGCCGAAATCATACCTCAGGCAGTGTCCGAAGATTCATCTTCTCCGCCAGCAGCTGTAGTGGACGTTGAGGCAATTCCCTCCGCCGCTATGGAAGCCATCGAACCCGGATCTTTACCGGCAAAAACCGATGCTACTGTTCGTCCACGCCGACGGCGACAAAAGGAAACTGCTCCCACAATGTCAGTAGAGTCTGCGACTACTGAAGTGGTACCTCCGGATATGTCGGCGGCCACTGCAGCCAGCGCAGAGATGCCGTCCGCTGTAGTGTCAGCGGAATTTAATTCTCCACCTACTCTGGATAATCCTCCCGTCACGGCCAGGGCGACCCCGGAAACGGCCCTGGCTTTTCAGCAGGAGATTCGCCCGGAAGTGCCGCTTGATGAGCTGTCGTTTTCCCGTTTCGCACGCCCCGAACCGGAACTGGCAGGGGTGGATCTCCGTGCACCTGCCCCCCTGCCAGAACAGATCGCCAGCGGCCAAAAGAATGCGGAAATTGTGGCGCGAGGCTACGATGCAGGTTCCATTTCAACGAAATACAGTCCTGCGACATCTGAGCCACTCTTAACGGTAGCTCCAGTCGAGACAGAATCCAGCGAAAAACTGTTGTCCTCTGATGTCGGTGAGACCAGTTTTCATCCGGCACCAGCTCGCGAAGCTCCAGCTCCCATTGCGCTTCCAAAACCGGCACCGGTAATTGCGGTTCCGGAACTGGCACGGCCAGAGTTAAAGACACCAAAGATCGAGCCGCTCAAAGTCGCACTCCCAAGACCCAAGCCACTGTCCGGCGAGCGGCTGCCTCGTCTCTTCCCGGCTGCTTCACCTGAAGCTTTCCCGTCATCACAGCTTGAAGCCGTCGTGGAGAACGATCCGTCCGAGTACGTTTTCGACCAATCCAGCCCCATGCTGGCCGGTACTGTCTACCTGGATCGCTCAGATGCCGAGGATACTTTCACCCGGATCGTCAACACTGTTGAGCCGGAAAGAACACCACCAGATGCAGGAGCCTGCACGGAGCAAGTAATTCCCAAGGCGGTATCAGAATCTGGTGCTATCCCTGCGGTCACTGAAACCTGCACAACCAACACAAATGATTCCGAAGACAATATCGAGGACATCAGCAACGATTTGGCCGTACAAGTCGCTTCCGAGCCAGTTGCAGATCATTCATTCCTGACCGGTGACAGCCTCCCCATCACGACGGCTGATATCGACCGGCCGCTGCCAGAAATCCTGCGGCTGGGTGTAGTTGATGATAATCGAGAAAACGATGAGTGGCCTGAGGCCCGTGTTGAGCAGCCAGGTACAGAGCGTTCTAGCGGTAATAATAACATCTTTACGCCACCAGTGGATTCACACCCCAGCGAGATCCAGCCGGCAGCAAGTATCCGGCACGCGGAACCCGCTCTAGCTCCTCCCGATTCCAGCGGGCCTCAGGCCGTGTATTACGCGCAACCGGAGGAGCTTCCCACAAACCTTAGCAACAGCGTCAGTCTGCCCTCGTGGACACCCCCTGAAAAAAGGATTGAGCAGATATTTTCCGAAATGGACGATATGTCGCAGAAGTTTGATGCCCCGGTAGTCCCGAATCCGGAACCGATCGTTCCCTTCAACGATGGCAGATTCCCTGACGCCATGGGACTCGATTTTTCACAGGCCGATGAACCCGGCTCCAGTGTAACCGGAAAAACCCTTGTCAGCGCCCGTTCACCCGATCATTCCCGATTCGACCAGATCAGCTTCAAACTGGGACAGAGCGGGAATCAGGAAATAACGCCCGAGTCACAGCTCGAATCAGCCGATATTCTGGGCACCGGGACTGGCATCGGTATCCGGCTCGATACGCCTCCCGGTATTGGTCTGACAGGAAAGCTGGACAATTATCCCGCGATGGCCGCCCGTTCCCGGTTGAAAGACCGTCTGCCGTCACTCGGTTCGCTTTCCAATCTCAAACCCCGGCTAACGCTTCCCCGTAAGCTGCTTATCAAGCGCTCGATTGCCTATCTCATAGATACAGTCATCACGCTTGTGGCTCTCGCAATGTTTGTCGTCGCCGCCGATTGGTTCACGGGAGCCGAGTTTTCTGTTCTTCACAACCCAGGAGAATGGATTGCCCGGACCTGGTGGGTGCTCCTGATCCTGAAAACACTGATCGAAGGGATTTTCTATGTCGGTCTTGTCACGCTGGTTGGCCAGACCCCCGGCGACATGCTGATGAAACTGAAGATTGTCTCCCGCGATGGCGCCGATGCCTCACCCGCACTTGTTATCCGGCGCTATTTCTGGCTCTGGCCGTTCAATCTAATCATCTGCTGGGGCGCGCTGCCTCTCATTATAGGTGGAAGCGAGACCGCACATGACCGTCGAGCCGGAACCCGTGTGGTAGAAGTTGTATAATTGCGCTTCAGCGCAATGCGGTTTTCTGTAGTGCGTCCAAACCCGGTTCATCGGCGTGATAAGAGCTGCGGACCAGGGGCCCGCTTTCGACACGAAGAAAGCCGAGATCCTTTTCACCGAATGCCCTGAACGCCGCGAACTGGTCCGGGTGAACCCAGCGGGTGACAGGCAGATGTGCAATTGATGGCCGTAGATACTGTCCGAGCGTCATAATTCCCACACCAGCCCGGCGCAGGTCACGCATGACCTCTATCACCTCATCATCCGTTTCACCGAGTCCCAGCATGAGACCGCTTTTGGTCAGAAGAGGCCACTTGGCCGAGCTTTCAAGCAACTCCAGCGAACGCTCATAACGGGCCTGCGGGCGAACGAGACGATTCAGACGCGGGACGGTTTCCAGATTGTGGGCCAGTACATCAGGCCTAGCGGCAAAAACCATTTCCTGTGCCACCCGGTCACCCTGAAAATCAGGCACTAGCACCTCGATGCGCATACCAGGGTTCCCCTGGCGGACCTCTCTGATCACCGCTGCCCAATGCGCTGCCCCTTTGTCCGAAAGATCATCACGATCGACAGAGGTGATAACCGTGTAAGCCAGATCGAGACTGGCGAGAAGCCGCGATACCCGGCGGGGTTCTTCTGGATCGACTGGTAAGGGCCGGCCGGTAGCAACATCACAGAAACCGCACCGCCTGGTGCAGGTGTTGCCCAATATCATCAGCGTGAGCGAGCGCCGCTCCCAGCACTCGCCAATGTTGGGACACGAAGCGCTTTCACAGACCGTATTCAGCCCTTCGCGAGCAACCCGGGCTTTGAGATCAGCGAAGTTCCGCCCGGAAGGAATTGCCACCTTCAGCCATGACGGTTTTCGGCCCGACAGGCCTTCTTCGTAATAGGCGACAATTCTCGATCGGTCCCTGTGTGGAATTTCACGAGCCGGAAGCTGGACCACTTCGCCGCCGGCGCTGATTTCGCGTTCAATGGCAACCAGAATATCGTATTGGCGAGTGAACTCTTCCACAAATCGGTGCGCCACCGCGTCAAGTTCCGGCGTTTGTTCACCCAAAAATGCTTCTACGGATGTTACGGCTTTGCCCTCCAGCCCGCAGGGAACGATATATGCGAAGTCGTCCAGCCTGTTCCGGACATTCAGAGCGAAGCCGTGTGTTGTCACGTTCCCAGCAAGCCGTACACCAATAGCAGCTATCTTTCCCTTCTCGGTCCAGACGCCGGTAAAGGGCGGATCGGTCCATGCGTCGATGCCGAAATGGGCGAGCGTGTCGATAATCGTCTGCTCAAGCCGGTGAACGTAAGGTACCAGGTCGATCTGCTGCACCGGCATCAGCGGATAGCCCACCAATTGGCCCGGTCCGTGCCAGGTGACCTTGCCGCCGCGATCCACCTCAAAGAAATCAATTCCCCGGGCCTTCAGTTCATCCGGTGTCTGATGCAGAAGCCCTTCAGCACCGCTCCGGCCAACGGTGACGACCCGCTCATGTTCCAGAAGCCAGAGCGCGGGACGCGCACGGCCTTCACCCACCAGACGGGCATGTTCTTTCTGCCGCTCCCAAGAAGGGCCATAGGGAACCGGCTGCCGGGACCGCCACAGTTCTATTTCCAGTGGACTGTCGGGACCCCGGTCTTCAGATGTGTATGGCCTCGCCCAGCGCATCGGCGGCAGCCTCCATGACAGCCTCGGCGAGTGTCGGATGTGCATGCATCAGGGAATGAAGCTCATGCACCGTCAGTTCCATTTCTCGAGCCATGATTACTTCGGGCAGGAGTTCCGTTACCTCGGCACCCACCATGTGAACACCGAGTATTTCGCCTGTTTGGGCGTGGATGATGAACTTGACCAGTCCATCGTGATCACCCGAAGCGAGTGCCCGGCCTGACGCCCGGAACGGAAAGCGCCCTACCCTGACGAGATCCGGGTATTTCTCTTTTGCCTTCGATTCGGTGAAACCCACACTCGCCACCTGCGGCGAACAGTAAGTGCAGCCTGGCACATTGTCGTAGTTTACATAGCTCTGTGTATGCCCAGTGATGTGATCCACACAAACGATGGCTTCCTTGGTTGCCACATGGGCCAGAAGCGGCGGTCCGATTACATCGCCAATGGCATAAATGCCGGAGATATTTGTCGCGTAAGTGGTCCGGTCCGCTACGACAAAACCCTTTTCCGTCTTCACGCCGAGTGCTTCGAGTCCAATGTTTTCAATATTGCCAGAAACTCCCGCCGCAACAAGTAGCCTGTCAGCCTTCACGCTTACAGTTTCGCCGGACGACGGCTGAATGGACAACGTCACAATACCGTCGGCCGGTAGCACCCTTTCGACCTTCGCGCCGGTGAAAATATCCACATTACGCTTTTCCAGTGACTTGTGAACGGTACCCGCGATCTCCAGGTCTTCCATCGGGAGAATCTGGGGGAGCGCCTCTATGAGCGTCACCTTGGATCCCATTGATCCGTAGAAACTGGCGAATTCTACTCCAATGGCTCCTGCCCCGATAATAGCGATCGAGTTCGGCCGCTCGGTGAGCACCATCGCCTCTTTCGAGGAAATAACAAGGCGGCCATCGAACTCAATGCCTGGCAACTGTCGCGGACGGCCTCCAGTCGCAATGACGATGTATTTTGCCGCATAAGCCGTTGCCTGCCGCTGCGAATTGGTAACGACCACACGGTTCCTTTTTTCGATAACCCCGTTGCCGTAAAGCACATCAATCCTGTGCTTTTTCATCAGCGACTGGACACCTTTAGAGAGCCGGTCGGCCACCTGCCGCGAGCGCTGAATTACGCGGGTCCACTCCAGCGATGGCTCTCCGGCCTGGATGCCGTAATCGGCCGCTTTTTTCACATGATCGTACAGATCTGCCGTCTTCAAAAGCGCCTTTGTCGGGATACAGCCCCAGTTGAGGCAGATGCCTCCTAAGGTATCCCGCTCGACTATTGCCGTCTTCAGGCCTCGCTGTGCAGCGCGTATCGCGGCCGGGTATCCTCCAGGCCCGGCGCCGACGACGATCAGGTCGTACTGGGTATCGCTCATACTGCTATTTCGTCCGTTTCCTACAGCGTCAGTGTGGCCGGATTTTCAAGAATTCCCTTCAGGTCCCGCATGAAGGCTGCGCCGACCGCGCCATCAATAACCCGATGGTCGCACGACATAGTGATATCCATCCGCTTGCCCGGTACCACCTGGCCATTCCTGACCACGGCGATATCCCGGATCATTCCAACGGCCAGGATTGCTGTCTCGGGCTCGGCAATAATCGCCGTAAAATGGGCGATGTCATACATCCCCAGATTAGAGATCGAAAATGTTCCTCCGGTGAACTGTTCCGGAGCCAGTTTGCGCTCACGCGCACGCTGGGTCAGGAGCCGCCGCTCGCGGGAAATGTCCAGAAGACCCCGCCGCTCGCAGTCCCGGATCACGGGTGTCAGAATTCCATCTGGCAGTGCCACCGCAAGCCCGATATGGGCCGCCGGATGAAGCACTGTGGCCCCGTCGGTCCAGCTGGAATTGACACGTGGGTTCTGCGTGAGCGCACGTGCCGATGCCTTTACAATCACATCGGTCATGGAAATCCTGTCCGACTCCGGGAGCGCCTTGTTGAGTTGCGAGCGGAAATCGATCGCATTCTCCATATCCACCGCGATGGTGAGATAGTAGTGAGGAACACCAGGCTTGGACTGCGTCATCCGGCGGGCGATCGTCTTCCGCATCTGGGAGTGCGGCATTGTTTCACCCGGCAGGAATTCGTCTCCGCTGTCCAGGAGCTTGCTCTTCTGCGAGTAAGGCGCGACAGGAAGCTCGGCGGGAGCGGGTGGCGTCACGGCGTCGGAACTGGCTCCAGCAGCCAGCACCGCTTCCACATCCTTTTTGACTACCCGGCCACCCGGCCCCGAGCCCTTGATGCGGTCCAGCTTGACGCCATGCTCAGCCGCCAGCCGTGCCGCCAGTGGAGACACCTTTATCCGTCCGTCGCCAGTTTCGGCCGGCTCTGACAATGAAGGTATTGCTGTGCCGCCGGCCTTCGGCAGAGCTTCTGGAGCTTTCACCACTTTAGGCGGCGGCTTGGTCGAAACGGGCCGGGCTGCATCGCCTGAGCCTTTCAGGGAGGCCAGGACCTCGTCAATTTTCTCATCTGCTTCGGCAATAATAGCGATAGGTGCGCCAACAGGTACTGTAGCGCCTTCCAGAATCACATACCGGCGAAGAACACCAGCCTCAGGCGACTCCAGATCCATGACCGCCTTGTCAGTCTCAACCTCGGCGATGACGTCGCCTACCTCGACACGGTCGCCTTCCTTTTTCTTCCACTTGAGCAGCACTCCCTCGGTCATCGTGTCCGAAAGGCGCAGCATCGTCAGCACGTAAGCCATCGCGCGTTACTCCCTGAAAAGACCCCTAATCTTCAATGTACAGCACCAGTTTTACTGCATCGATCACCTGAGATACCTCGGGCATGACGGCATGCTCGAGGTATTTGGCGTACGGCATCGGCACATCCTGCGAATTTACCCTTGCTACCGGAGCATCGAGGTAGTCAAAACACTGGCGATGAACCCGGTCAGAAATCTCCGCTCCTGCACTATTCTGCGGCCAGCTTTCTTCCACAATAACACAGTGGTTTGTTTTCCGGACACTGTTGAAGATCAGCTCATCATCCAGCGGGCGGAGCGTACGCGGGTCGATCACCTCGGCTGATATGCCCTGCTGGGAAAGCCGTTCCGCAGCCGTCAGGGCCACATACAGCATCTTGTTCCAGGCAACGACGGTAACGTCTGTCCCCTCGCGCTTTATTTCACCTTTTCCGATCGGAAGCAGGAACTCGTTATCTTCCACCGGCCCCTTGGCGTTATAGAGCACCTCGCTTTCCAGAAATATCACAGGATTATCGTCACGAATGGCCGATTTGAGCAGCCCATAAGCATCCCGCGGAGTTGCCGGTGCGACCACAACCAGACCCGGAAAATGGCTGTAGAGTGCGTCAACGGTTTGTGAATGCTGGGCGGCGAGCTGATGAGCGGCGCCTTGCGGCCCCCGGAAAACAATGGGGATCTTCAGCTTGCCGCCGGACATGTACCGGAGTTTGGCGGCGTTATTCACAATCTGGTCAAACGCCACAAACGAAAAGTTCCAAGTCATCAATTCGATTATGGGCCTCAATCCACACATGGCCGCGCCGATACCAACCCCGACGAAGCCTGCTTCAGTAATAGGTGTGTCGATTATCCTTCCTTCACCGAACTTCTCGAGCAGTCCCTTCGATACCTTGTAGGCACCTTGATAAAGGCCCACTTCCTCGCCCATGAGGAATACATCGGGATCGCGCGCAAGTTCTTCTGCCATCGCACGATTCAGCGCTTCGCGGTAGGAAAGTTCAGCCATCAGACTTCGCTCCTTCCCGTTGCGACTGTTCTTCTGGCTCCACCAGCACATGATCATGAAGTTCGGCCAGATCAGGATCCGGACTCTCCTCGGCGAATCTCATCACCACTTCCATTTCGGCCTTGACCTTCTTATCCACTTCCTCGAACCACGCCTCGTCAACAAGTTTCTGGGCTACAAGGAGCTCCTTTTGCAGGCTGATGGGATCGCGGCTCTTCATTTCATTCAGCTCGTCCTTGGTCCGGTAGGTAGCCGGGTCAGACATCGAGTGGCCGCGGAACCGGTAGGTACGGGCTTCCAGAAGGGTCGGCTTCTTGGTATGCCGGGCATAATCAACGGCTTCCGACACCCGTTCCCAGACATTCACCGCGTCCATGCCGTCGACCACACCTCGCTCCATCTCGTAGGCAAGCGCCTTCTTGGAAAGGTCGTATATGGACGATGCACGCTCCAGTGAAGTGCCCATGCCATAGCGGTTGTTCTCGCAAATGAAGATAACCGGCAGGTGCCACAGGGCTGCCAGATTCATTGACTCATGAAATACGCCCTGATGAATGGCGCCTTCGCCAAAGAAACAAACCACAACATCATCGGTCTTGCGGTACTTGATGGAAAATCCGGCGCCGGCAGCGATCGGAATCTGGCCGCCCACAATCCCGTGTCCACCCAGAAAACGGCAGTCCATATCGAAGATGTGCATTGATCCGCCTTTGCCACGTGATGAGCCGGTGACCTTTCCATACAGCTCGGCCATGACGTATTTGGGGTCAATTCCTTTCAGGATTGCGTGAGCATGCTCACGATAGGCTGCAATGGCATAGTCCGTCTTGCGAAGCATGCAGAGAGCGCCAGCAGCAACAGCCTCCTGTCCGATATAAAGATGACAGAAACCACCGATTTTGCCCGTACCGTACGCAACAGCGGCTTTTTCCTCGAAGCGCCGGCACAGCAGCATCTTCTCATAGAGCATCTTCATCTCTTGCGGTGATGGCTTCACTTTAGATTGCAGGCCTCCGTGGCAGCTGGTTTTCATGCGCCACTCTGATGAGCGATATCTTTACCGAATCTGCCGGTAAAAATCATTGTTCTTTATGCTCTATCCCCAGAAGCCAAACGCGTATCAGCGAGCGCAGTGCGAACTATGTTTCGCGCCTGCACATACATACCGGTTGACGCCGGGATCCCCCGGGCGGCTACCGTCGCCAACATCAGGAGACTATTCCCAATGCGCGCGAGAAGACTGACGGATACCGAAATTGCTGACGCCCTGAAGCTGCTTCCTGGTTGGCGGATCGAGAGCGGCAAGCTCCATGTGAAATGGAAATTCACCGGATTTCCTGAGGCAATCGGCTTTATGTCGGCCATCGCCGCGGAGGCGCAGGCAATGGATCACCATCCTGAGTGGTTTAATGTCTGGGCCTACATCACCGTTGATCTCATCACCCATGATCTCAAGGCAATCTCTGACCTCGACACCGCGCTTGCCCGGAAAATGCAAGCTCTGGCATCCCGCCTAGGCGCTGAGCCTCAAGTCTGACAAAGGCTGGCGTTCCATGCCCGTACCTTCTGGTTTTGCCGATATCTGCGACAAGCAGGCGAAATTCTGCCAGGAACGGTCTCCCCTGTACCAAATTCTTTTCAATGCGCTGGGCCAGTGGTGGAGGGAAGAGGAATGGTTTCGCAGGCTTCTTGAAACGACTTGGGCACAGCGGACTTTCGGCGCCTGGTTTGAGTCTCCGCTGGTTGTTGCGGCATCGATCCACGCCGCCGTTTTACGAGGAGAACCCTCCGCAAGAATCCTGCAGACATTCTATGGCCGGCGCCTGCCGGTCGGGCTGGACAGATCCGAGGCAGCAGACTTTCTTGAGGGCGTAAAGTCACTTCTGTCCGCTCCGTCCCCGGCTGTAATGGAAACACTCCGGAGCGGTCAGATCCAGACAAACGAGATACGCCGGTCCGCCTGCTGGCTTCTTGCAGCTTCTGTGCTGGAGTTCCGGCAGTTCGATCTGGTCGAACTGGGTTCCAGCGCCGGGCTTTCCCTCGCCGCTGACCGTCTAGGGTGGGTTACTGTTTATGATAATGGCGACCGGATTTACGCCGGAGGTCCTGGTCAGTCGTCCCTCGAGACGCCGGTGACCGGAAGCGACGCGCCTCGCACTTTCGATTGGCAGGTCGCACGGCGAATTGGCATTGACAGGAATCCTCTTGATGCGTCTGACCCCCAGACACAATTGTGGCTGAAAGCACTCGTCTGGCCAGACCAGGCCGAGCGGATGAAGCTTCTGGAGCTGGGGCTTGAAGCTGCTATAAGTCCCGGCAGGCCGAAAATTGAATTCCGCCAGATGGAGCTACCGGACGGGCTGGAGCCGGAGGAATGGTCCGCCGGGTCCACACCCGTTTTGTTCTGGAATTCCATTACGACTGGGTACTTTTCTAACAGCCAGTATCTCGACCTGAAGGATCGTATTTCACGAACCCTGGACAGACGGCCGGGCGCCTGGCTGGAGTTTGAGCTTCCGCGGTCACCGGCCAACCGGCCCGAATCGGTACGCAAGGACGAAGCGGTTCTGATGCTGCACCGGCGGGAAACTGGCCGCTGGCACAGTAAAATACTTGCTGCTGCCGAAGCTCACGTGCCCTCGATCCGCTGGCTTGCCTCAAGACAGCAATAAATTCCTTGCGCAACCGGCGCCCGGTTCGTTTACACTAAAGGCCACTGTGCTGAACCCGCTCTCTCGAAAAACTGCAACCTTCCTCTGCTTTTCGCTTCTGGCGGTTTCCATTTCCGGCTGCCTGCCGAAAGGTCCGCTCTACGAGATGAGTTCAGCCGACCGTCGGCGGGTGATCCGAGCCCGCCAGGACAAGGTTGTCGACAATCCCGCCAGCCCTGTTGTCCATGCCGAACTGGCCCGCGCCCTCCAGGAAGACCGACAGTTCAAGCTGTCTTTGTACCATTACCGCAAGGCGATCGAACTCGATCCAAATAACGCAAATTATTACAATATGCTCGGCACAGCACTGGACGACAGCGGCGAACTCGATGCAGCCATGGAACAGTACGAAAAGGCGTTTGCCCTCGATCCGACAATCCCGTCTATCTACTACAACATTGGTTCCGTTTATCACGAAAAGGCGAAAGTGGACGATGCCTTGGTCCAGTACCAAAAGGCACTCGAACTGAAACCCGACTACGCCGATACTTGGTACAACATGGGCCGTGCACTTCAGAGCCTTCGCCGGCAGCCAGAATCGATCTATGCCTTTCTCAAATATCTCACCCTTCCGCCCGTTGGCCGGGATGCCGTCCGGTGGCGTCATTCTGCCCAAGAAGCGTTGAAGGAGATGGGTCTCACGCAGGAAGAGATCAATTCGGTGATGAAAGAAGGCGAAAGGGCTCTGGTGCGTTACCAGCCACCGCCAGCCGAAACTGCCCCGTCCGAACCCGTACTGCCTCCACCCCCAGAGCCAGAACCGGCACCGCCGCCCCCCTCTCCGGTTCCGGAAGCTGAAACACCTCCTGCTGACGCCGCACCACCCAAACGTCCCCGGCGGCCACGCGCCACGGAGCCGCCTCCGCTTATAGAGTGGCCCGAGGATCACCCCAACCATCCCAAGAACCGCCAGGCGCCACAGCCCTGAGCGTCGTTTTCGTCCGGGATCCATAATCCTGGCCTGTGGGAATGCCACCACAAAAATACATAACTCGGATTCTCCACCGATTCCCAAGTTGAGATTCCATCTCAATTTGGGATTTCATTCCGCCTCAGAATGAGAATTATCGGCGCCTGCTAATTCGTTTCCACCTCTCTGTCCACAGGCGAATTCTCCAGTAGTTACCGTCTACTAGCATTGCTTATACCCCTGCCTTTCCCCAATGGCATGGCCTGTGCGTATTCATGGCAGTTCAGGACGCCATTTTCAGGAGGCGCATGTCATGATCCGCGATGGAAAAAGGGTTCGCCAGCTTGGAGCCGCCGGCATTGCCGCAGCTGCCTTGGGACTTGGAATTTTCACCGGAGCGCAGGCTGCGCTTTACACAGGCCGAAGCGATATTTCGGGCCAATGGGAAGTCCAGGTGATGGAGTCCACTACCTCAGGCCGGGTGGTCGCCGCTGACAGCTTCGCCCTGAATATCTCTCGTTTTACCGTTGAAAAGATCAGCCGCCGAGGAGCCGAAAACGGTTCCGTAGTCCGGCTGAATGATGACCTCGTCGAGCTCTCGGGACCGCTTACGGGAACGTACCGGATCTCCAGGCTCGGCCCCAATGCCATTGTTCTGGATGGCGACACCGCTGAAGAGTCCCTGTATCTGGTCCGGAAGTAAGAAAAAATAAAGATGTGGGACAGAAGGAACTGAAGGACCGGAAAAGGACCAACTCTTAAGCGAGGCCGCTTGCAGAAGACGGCTGGACCCCGAAAGGGCTCCAGTCGTCAGTTTTTGACCTTCCACAGTCAGGTCAAAGCCGTGTTCCACGTGGAACATACCCTGGTTGAAGCGTGGCAAGGCGTGGTGAACCGTGGCGGCCCCGCCAATTATAGCTATAGTCGCGGATCGTGGCGGACCGGAACGCCATTCTTTCTTAAATAGGCCCGGACCTGGCCAATCGTAAGCTGGCCGAAATGAAAAACCCCCGCCGCCAGGGCTCCATCGGCCCCTGCCTCGGCAAGCCCCTCATAGAAGTGCTCCACCTTACCCACCCCGCCGGAGGCTATCACCGGTACCGGTACCGCCTTCACCACCGCACGGGTAAGCCCGATGTCATACCCCTCACCGGTGCCATCCCGATCCATGCTGGTAAGCAGTATCTCCCCTGCCCCCCGGCGGGCCATCTCCCAAGCCCAGGTGACCGCATCGAGACCTGTTTCCCGGCGACCTCCGTGCGTAAATACTTCCCAGCGGGGTGCGTCGGAATCCGTCACCCGCCGGGCGTCCACGGCCACAACAATCGCTTGGGAGCCGAAGGCGAGTGCGGCTTCCTCCACCAGCGCCGGCCGATCCACGGCAGCCGTATTGATTGAAACTTTATCGGCGCCGGCTTCCAGCAGTTTCCGGATATCCTCAATGGTCCGGACGCCGCCGCCCACAGTAAGCGGCATGAATACTGTTTCCGCGGTCCGCCGGACCACATCCAACATGATGTCACGGGCCTCATGGGAAGCGGTGATGTCGAGAAAGCACAGTTCGTCGGCTCGCTGGTCGTTATAGGCCCTGGCAATTTCGACCGGGTCGCCGGCATCCCGGAGATTGACGAAGTTGACCCCTTTGACGACCCGCCCGTCCTTTACGTCCAGGCAGGGAATAATCCGCTTGGCAAGCAACGCGTGTTTCCCTCGTGTTCCCGTCCACCGTTACCGGATAGCCGTCTCCCATTAATGGGAGACGGGCAGGGCGGGGTAAAGGCCTGATTGCAGCTTTTTCAGTCTTTTATCTGCTCATTGTTCCACGTGGAACACCGCTCCAACCAAATTCCCTGATGTGCGTGTATACTCACCCGTTCCTGTTTCTGACGAAGGACAGGAAAGGAGCCCGTCTCGTCACGATGCCTGCCGTAAAAACAGCACCCAAAACCCCTGCCCGGAAAAACATACCACCAAAGGCACCACCCCCGGAGCGAATCCGCCCCGCCAAGCTCATTGCCCGTGTCCGGTTCGACGAGAAAGGCCTTGTGCCGGTGGCTGTCGTCGATCGTGAGACTGGTGAACTGCTCATGCTCGCCTGGGCGAACAGGCGCGCCCTGGAGCTGGCTATCAAGACCGGCTTTACACATTTCTGGTCCCGTTCGCGCGGGTCACTCTGGAAAAAAGGCGGGACAACCGGCCATGTCCAGCGCATTGAGTCGCTCGAACTCGACTGCGACGGCGATACGCTGATAGCTCGCGTGGACCAGACAGGCGTTGCCTGTCACACGGGGGCACCCACCTGCTTTTATCAGACGGCGCCATTTGGAAAATCTCCTGCCCGTGCAAACTCACGCGTCCTGTTTGAACTTCTACGGACTATTCGCACGCGGCGCACGGCAAAGCCGGATTCCAGCTATACGGCGAAACTGTTGTCCCAGTCAGCTGAAAAGCGCGGGAAAAAGCTGCTCGAAGAGGCAAGCGAGCTACTGCTCGCCACGGCAGATCTCGAAAAGGCAGGGAAGGGCAAGGCGCACACCCGGACAGCCTCACAGACAAAAGCCGCCGTCATCTATGAGGCGGCAGATGTCCTGTATCACTTCCTTGTTGTGCTGGAAGGTGCCGGTATTCCTCTTACGGACATGTGGGGAGAGCTGGACCGCCGGTTCGGTATGTCGGGCATACAGGAAAAGAAGCAGCGGAGGAATAGATAACATAAACATCAACTACTTTTATGTTATCACACATCCCGCTCCCCGATCGTTTCCCCCAGCTTCACCGGCGCGTTGTCGCCGAACGGTTCCAGCCGGACCCGTCCCTTCTGCCAAAAACAGATCACCGTGGAACCGGCACGGAACAGGCCTATTTCATCGCCCCGGCTGACCCTGATCATCCCCTCGAATACCCGGTCCGATTTCATACCTTTCCGGAGCGGGTTCACAGTTCCCTCCCAGACGGTTTCAATGCCGCCAACGACCAGCGCACCAACAAGCACGATCATCCACCGGCCGTTGGAACCGTCGTCAAACTCCAGGACCACGCGCTCATTACCGGCAAAAATGTTGGGCACTTGTGCGACGGTGCTCGCTGACACGGAAAAGAGCCTGCCGCCACCATGGATTCGCCGCCGCAGGACACCAGAACAGGGTGCATGAACACGATGGTAATCTTTAGGTGAAAGGTAGATTGTCCTATAAGTGCCGCCTTCGAACGCACCGGCCAGCTCCCGGTCGCAGAGAAGATCCTCAAGACGGTAGTCGATCCCCTTGGCCTGGATGGCGCGGCCTGCCGTCACAACTCCGCTTGCCGCCACCGTACCGTCGGCCGGGGAACCAATGGCCTGCGGAGCATCCGGAAACCGTCTCAGCCCCGGCTTCAGCCGCCTGGTAAAAAAGCTGGTAAATGATTCGTAGTGTCCGATGGGGTGTTCGGCTTCTTCCAGATTGACACCGTAGTGCCGCGCAAACCACACGACAAAACGGTGCACTAGCCACCGCGGACGCCGAACATGCCCCATCCAGCCGAGAAAAGATGAAAGCAGTCTCTGCGGTATGAATCCCTGCAGTACGGGGCTCATGGGTGCACAACTCCTGTCAGGAAATAACGGTCAAAACCTCTTACCAGCCTGTGATAACACGCTTGCACGGCCAGAGGCGAAACCCGTCTTCCCTAAGATAATTTCCGTACCGATAGGGCAATGTGGAGAAGTCAGAAAAGCCTATATGTACCAAATCCGTTTCATTTCCGGTTGTTGTACACAACAGGCCGCCGAGATATCGGGCCAAGTTATTAATAACATTGGATTTATTGTTTGCAGAGTTACCAACAGTTTTGCCAGAAAGACCATTTCCAGTTTGATTTCAATGAGTTGGCTGGTTTTCCACAGTATTGGGGGAATTTCCTGTGGAAATGTGTGTCGTTGTTTGCCCGGTTTTTCTCCTGTAATTTTAGCAGGTTATAATTCTTATTTGGTGTGCCGTTGAAGTTACACAAGAGCCGACTATAGTTTTTCCAACCTTGGTGGTCACGGGGACAACCCGTAACAAGTTGAAGGGCTGATTCGGACCCAGCCGGGAGTAGGTGCCCGGCTGGTGAAGAAGGGAATTTTGCCAAAAAATTCAATTGGTTAGATGCTCTTGTAGCATCTCCAAAGCGTTACTGCTTGATGAGTTATCCACCGGCCGGGAAAAGCTGTGGGTAATTGCTGATCACCTGAGCACATTCTTGAGAGGGCAGAATGAAACAGGAACAGGTTTGGCACGATTCACGCGAGCGTTTGCTGCAATCCCTGGATAACCATCGCTTTAATATGTGGATCAAACCGCTGAAGGTCTCACCAGAAAGTGATGATCGTTTGCTCGTGCTGGAGACACCCAACCAGATCGCCAAAAAAGAGATAGAAAGTTCCGACATCCTGCCCCTGATCCGGAACGTTGTTACAGAAACAGCTGGCCGCACCGAACTCGACGTGCGTATCAATTTCGTTCCGCAAAACGGCTCCTCGGGCGATTCGTCACTTAATGCTCCATCGACCACCGGCACACTACCCAGCCCATCTGTGCAACCGGCTCCGGACAGCACACGGAACGACCCGCCCCGTCACCGCCTGATGCGGCGCCGGCTGATCGACCATTTTACGTTCGACCGTTACATCGTCGGCAACGGCAACCAGTTTGCGCATGCAGCCGCCAAAGCCGTGGCCGACGGCTCGCGCTCCTCCTCGATGATGACACGGCTGGCCTATAACCCCCTGTTCATTTACGGCGGCGTCGGGCTCGGCAAAACGCACCTGCTGAACGCCATCGGCCACGAACTCCTGAAACTGTCGCCCAAGATGCGCGTGGTCTATGCGTCTGGCGAGGACTTCACCAACGACGTGATTACCGCGCTGCAAACACGCCGTACCGAGGAACTTCGCCGTCTTTACAGGCACGAATGCGATCTGCTGCTGATTGACGACATCCAGTTCATTGCCGACAAGGACGCCACGCAGAACGAGTTTTTCCATGTCTTCGACGAGCTTTACTCGGCCAACAAGCAGATCGTACTCACCTGTGACAAGCACCCTGACGAGCTGAAAGGCATTGAGGAGCGAATCATCAGCCGGTTCGAGTGGGGCCTGACCGCAGATGTGAAGCCCCCGGATATCGAAACCAAGCTGGCCATTCTCAAGGCAAAGGCCGATGAATACCGGTTTCACATGCCTGATGACGTGATGCTGTTTCTGGCCAAGCATTGTGGTGTCCACATGCGTGAACTGGAGGGTTCGCTCACCAAGGTGATTGCCCACTGTTCAATGACCCGGGAAGCACCGTCACTGGACCGGATCGCGCCACTTTTCAGGCCCGTTGTTGTCGAGCTGCCTCGGAAGCCAACCATCGAGGCCATTATCCGCCAGGTATCCACCTACTATGACGTATCTTACGAGGAGATCCTTTCACGTCGGCGGTTCCGCCATCTGGCGCTGGCCCGGCAGGTCGCGATGTACATGTGCCGTGAATTGACTGACGCCAGCTTTCCGATGATTGGTACTGCCTTTGGCGGTAAAGACCATACTACTGTGATGTATGCGGTGGACCAGATGAAATTCCGTCGTGAGAATGACGATAACTTCCAGCACCAGCTGGAAATCATCAAGCAACGTATTCTGGGCAGCTGACCCGTACCCCACTTTAGGTCCGGACTAAACTGAAATCTCCGGCGGGTTGAACATCTTGCTTCCTTCAGGCTGGCTTGCCGCCCCGAGGGGCGGCAAGCCAGCGGCGAACTCCTTGGGCGTCTTCCAGCCGAGCGATCCGTGGGGGCGGTTCCGGTTGTAGTCCTGGCGGAACGCTTCGATCCCCGCCCGGGCGTCCTCCAGGCTCACCCACCAGTTCTCGTTCAGGCACTCGTCCCGCATCCGTCCGTTGAAACTCTCCACGAAGGCGTTCTGGACGGGCTTTCCCGGCTCGATGAACGCCAGCCGGACTTTGCTCTCGAACGCCCACTGGTCCATGGCCGTTCCGGTGAACTCCGGGCCGTTGTCGCAGACAATCGCCTCCGGTTTTCCCCGTTCCGCGATCAGCCGGTCCAGCACCCGCGCCACCCTGAGGCCCGGCAGCGACGTGTCCGTCTCCGACGGCAGTGCCTCCCGCGTGAAGTCGTCCACCACGTTCAGCACCCGGATACTCCGTCCGTCCCACAGCGTGTCGCTCATGAAGTCCATGCTCCATCTCTGGTTCGCCCGCACGGGCGCTTCGAGCGGTTTCCTTTCACCGCGTGCCACTTTCTTCCGTTTGCGGCTCTTCACCTGGAGCTTTTCCTCCCGGTAGACGCGCACGACCCTTTTCAGGTTATCCCTCCAGCCCTCGCGTCTGAGCACCTGGTGAAGCCGCCGGTGACCCCACCGGCGTCTCTCGGCCGCCAGCGCCCTGAGTTTTTCCCTCAGCGGCCCGTCGTCTTTCGGCCGGGGCCGGTAGCGCTGCACGCTGCGCCACTGGCGCACCAGCCGGCAGGCCCGCCGCTCCGGAAGGCCGTGCTCGTTCTCCGCGAACTCGCACGCCTCCCGTCTCGCGGCGGGCGTCACCACTTTTTTGCGATGATCGCCCGTGCCGCCTGAAGGTCCAGCGCCTGATCGGCCACCAGCTGCTTGAGCTTGCGGTTTTCCTCTTCCAGCGCGTTCAGACGCCTGGCGTCCGACACTTCCAGCCCGCCGTATTTCGCCTTCCAGCGGTACAGCGTGCCCGCGCTGATCCCGTGGCGGCGGGCGAGATCCTCCACCGCCGTCCCGGCCTCATGCTCCTTCAGGACTCCAATGATCTGCTCTTCACTAAAACGGCTCTTCTTCAACGTCGTCTCC
Source organism: Deltaproteobacteria bacterium (assembly GCA_026129095.1). Lineage (NCBI taxonomy): Bacteria > Pseudomonadati > Myxococcota > Myxococcia > Deltaproteobacteria bacterium. The sequence continues at coordinate 524,724 of JAHCIT010000002.1, read as the reverse complement.
AGCTCTCCAAAGCTGCCCGCCATTCAAACCAACGGCGGACAGGTTAGGCCGGAAAATTTCAGTTTACGACGGACCGGAATGACGGGTGCGGGTCACAGCTAGAACCATCCTGTATGCGCACAGGCCAGCCGGCTATAGCCCGTCTGGCCTGTATTTTCTTTGGCTTCTTGCTGCTTTACAGAACTGCCTGGGGGTTGGCTCTGGATTACCACGAAATCTCTGGGGGCTAATTACCGATTGTCCCCAGCGACGGATTCTTTTTGCCAGTGCAACCCCACTTATCCACCACTTGTCCTGTAACTTTTCCATGATCCAAGGTGGTAGAATTCCGGCACTTATTCCGTTTTCCCCGGACTTGTCCTTTCCTACTACTCCGACGATTCTTTTTCTTATATATAGAACCTGATAGAAGTTTCCTCTCCACACTTGGCAAAGCTAGGATCATTCCCATTCCGATGATAGCTACAAGCTTGTTCAAAATGGAGCTGGACGACACGAAGGGGTTTTCAGGAGAACGACATGGAATTCACCATTGAGCGCAGTCTCTTTACCGATGCAATGAAGTCTGTTCAGGGTGCTGTTGAGCGTCGAAATACGATGCCGATACTTTCCAATGTGTACCTGAGTGCCGAGAAAAATCAGGTTACGCTCATCACGACCGATATGGATGTTGGTATCCGGGTGAGTCTGGCGGCTGATGTGAAAAAGACCGGAACCTTTACACTGGGTGCCAAGAAGCTCTTGGAGCTTGTTCAGCAGCCAGCGGGGGACAAGGTCACCGTGAAGCTCCAGGACAACAACCGGTGCCAGATCACGGTGGGGCGTTTTCAGCCAACCATGTATGGGCTTCCGGGAGAAGATTTTCCTCCACTGGCACCGATCGACAAGGGACAGTTCTTCACTTTTGATAGCCAGATGCTTCTGGACATGATCGATAAAACCGTCTTTGCAGCTTCAAGTGACGAATCGCGTATTGCTTTAAACGGCGTCTACGTTGAGCGTTCACCAAAAAACGACGGAATGCTCAGGATGGTGGCCACAGATGGACACCGGCTGACCCTGGTCGAGCGAGAAATAGAAAGTGCGAAGGAAGCGATCGGACAGTCCGGTGTCATCATTCATCGCAAGTCGGTGCAGGAATTGCGCAAACTTTGCGAGCGGGCACCAAAGGTTGAGCTGTCAATCCAGAAGAGTCATGTGGTTGCCAAAGCTGATGGCACGGTATTGGTAATGCGGCTTGTTGATGCGGAGTTTCCCCGGTACGCGAACGTCATCCCCCAAAAGTCGGACCGTATTATGAAGGTGAACCGGTCAGATTTTCTCGGTGCGTTGCAGCGGGCATCAATTCTGGCGGATGAGCGAACCCACCTTGTTAAACTCAAGCTGGACAAAGGGGAGCTCACCACCGAATGCAGCAACCAGAGCCAGGGTGAAACAACTGAAAAGCTGTCGTGTGACTACAACAGCGCTCCCCTCTTGGTTGGTTTTAACGTGCTGTACCTGATTGCCGCCATTGACCATACCAGCGGTGATGAAATCGAAATAGCAGTCATTGATGAAATCAATCCGGCTACAATTTCTGGGGCTGATGACACCAATTACCTCAATGTGATCATGCCCATGCGGATCTGATGGCCAGCTGTCGCCGCACCAGTATAACATATTGATATTATTTGTATTTTTGGCTTTTTTTTCCCTTTCATAACCTGTCCGCCGGTGCTACATTGTGCTGTCCCGGTTGGAAGGGATTTGCACCGCAGTTGAGGGCGGCAGTACGGCGGTTCGTCAGCGCCTGTTCCAGGTAACCTAATGTCCAGTAGCGTCGAAGAAACAGTAGAAAGACCGGCTTCCGAGTACGGCGAATCGTCAATCCAGGTGCTTGAAGGGCTGGAAGCGGTCCGCAAGCGCCCCGGGATGTATATCGGCGACACCGACGACGGCACAGGCCTGCACCACTGCATTTTTGAAGTTGTGGACAACTCGGTGGATGAAGCCATTGCCGGCTATTGCACGAACATCCGGGTGGTCGTGCATTCCGACAACTCCGTCACGGTCGAGGATGATGGCCGAGGCATTCCGACGGGCATGCATCCCACCCAGGGCCGGCCGGCCTGTGAAGTGGTGATGACGGTGCTCCATGCCGGCGGCAAGTTTGATCACAATGCCTACAAGGTGTCCGGCGGATTGCACGGTGTCGGTGTTTCCGTGGTGAATGGTCTCAGCGAATGGCTCGCTCTCGAAATCCGGCGTGAGGGCAAGGTTCACCAGATGCGTTTTGAGCGCGGGGCGGTAGCAAAAGAGCTGGAGGTCGTCGGAACTACCGACCGTACCGGAACAAAGGTAACCTTTCGCGCCGATCCCCAGATTTTTACCAGTATCGAGTTCAACTACGAAACGATCGCCAGCCGGTTGCGCAATCTCGCTTTTCTGAACAAGGGACTTTCCATCGAGTTCCTTGATGAGCGTACCGGCAAACAGGCCTTGTTCAATTATCCGGGCGGCCTTGTCAGTTTCGTTGCGTACCTGAACGAGAGCCGCAAGATTATCCACGGCCAGCCGATCCATTTCACGACCGAGAAGGACGGCATAGTCGTGGAAGTGGCGATGGCCTACAACGATTCCTATTCGACCATCGAGAACTCCTTTACCAACAACATCTTCAACCGTGACGGTGGAACCCATCAGGAGGGCTTCCGTGCCGCGCTTACACGGGCAATCAACAGCTACATTCAGAAGAACCCGTCGCTGGTGAAGGGCGATTATTCGATTACCGGTGAAGATGTGCGCGAAGGGCTTACGGCGATTGTTTCCGTTAAGGTTCCAGACCCCAAGTTCAATTCGCAAACCAAGGATCGTCTGGTTTCAAGCGAAGTGAAGGGCATCACGATGAACGTGGTCAACGAGGGTCTGACCACCTATTTTGAGGAAAATCCCGCTGCGGCCAAGGCGATTATCGGCAAGGCTGCCGAAGCCGCGACAGCCCGCGAAGCTGCCAGAAAGGCCCGTGAACTGACGCGCCGGAAGAATGCTCTCGACGTGGCAAACCTGCCAGGAAAACTTGCGGATTGCCAGGAGCGGGATCCTTCGAAGTGTGAAATCTACCTCGTTGAGGGAGAGTCGGCCGGTGGAAGCGCCAAACAGGGCCGTGACCGTGCTTTTCAGGCAATTCTCCCGCTCAAAGGAAAGATACTGAATGTCGAGAAAGCCCGCTTCGACCAGATGCTGTCCCATGAGGAAATAGGCACCCTTATCCGGGCGCTCGGGACAGGTATTGGCGGCGAGGAGTTCGATCCGGCGAAACTCCGGTATCACCAGATCATCATCATGACCGACGCGGATGTTGACGGCTCCCACATCCGTACGCTGCTTCTAACATTCCTGTTCCGGCACATGGCGCCGTTGATCGAACGTGGGCATGTTTACATCGCCCAGCCGCCGCTTTACCGGGTGAAGAAGGGAAAAACCGAAAGGTACATCCAGACGGAACCAGAGCTGGAAAAGTTCCTGATCGATTTGGGTACCGAAGGCCTTACGCTCCAGGGGCAGGGAGGGCAGCTGCTCCAGGGCGGAGAACTACGCGACTGGCTGGAAACGGTATCCCGGTACGAAAAAGTGCTCCAGAGGATTGAGCGGCGGCACTGCGATCCGCGGGTGGTAGAGGCGTTCCTCAAGATTACCCGGGAAGCCGGGGCCGTGGACCCGGAGGCATTCCGTTCGGAACCCCGTTCCGAGGAGGTCATGGCCTCGGTGCTGGAATACCTTACGGAGCGCTATCCTGAAGCGGGCCCGGTTGACCCATACCTGCCGAAGGACCAGGAGCACGGCACATTCAGTTTCAAGTTTATCACCAACTATCGCAGCCAGCGGTTTGACACTCTTCTGAACCAGGAGGAGTTCGAACTACCTGAATGGGCAGAGCTCCGGAGACTGGAACCAACAATCCTGAAGGCTGGCGACCGGCCGTTCCGGCTGGTGTCGGAAAAGGGCGCGGTCGAATACCAGTCGATTCACGACGTACGGGCAGCCATCATGGAGCAGTCCAAGAAGGGCTATCAGATTACCCGGTACAAGGGCCTCGGCGAGATGAATCCCGAACAACTGTGGGAGACGACGCTGGATCCAGCGCGGCGGCTTCTCCTGCGGGTCAATGTCGCGGACGCCATAGCCGCCGATCAGGTTTTTTCCGTTCTCATGGGCGATGAGGTGGAGCCCCGCAAAGCTTTCATTTACAAACATGCCCTCGATGTGAAGGAACTCGATATCTGACAGACAGGGTTGTGCGTCGTCTCTGGAATTCGATCTATCCAGCCGAGACCGCGGTTTTTCTGTTTGTTGGTGTTCTCTTTTATCCCGCGCTGTTCGGTGGACAGACGCTTTGGGTTTGGGATGCGTCGCTGAACTTCCTGCCAGCCTGGATACACCAGGCTGAGAGGTTGGCCTCTGGCGATTTTCCTGAGTGGACAAGCCGCATTCTGGGGGGGTTCCCCGTAGCTGCTGACCCGGTTCAGGCGCTGTTTTTTCCGCTGAAACTCATTTTTCTGCTGCCCGTCGATCCGGGATGGCTGGCAAATGCCTTTGTGGCGCTTGTTTATCTGTTGACCGGGTTTGGCATGGTTCGCCTCGCGAGAACACTCGGAATGGATGAGTGGGCCTCGGCACTGACCGCTGTGGTTTATATAGGCAGCGGTGCTCTGGCGAGCGAAAGTTTCCTTACCAACTGGCTTGTTGCCCGCACTTTCGTTCCATGGATGCTCGCCGAATTCGTCCTGATCGGAAAGGCCGAATCGATCCGGACGGAAGCTCCCCGTCTTGTGCGGGCGTTGTTGTTCGGATCAATGGCGTTGCTGGCCGGTGAACCGCAAACATTCATGCTCCAGTATGTGCTCGGGTTTCTGGTGCTTCTCTTTCCGGCTGCTGAAAACGGCCCGTCGCTCGCGGTTCGCCTGAAACGGGCACTGATAGTAACTGGGGTGCTGTCAGCGTGGGCGTTTTTTCTTGCAACCATACAGTGGTTGCCGGCCCTCGAGCTGGCGAAGGAAAGCCCGCGAGGGGCTCATGGAGTCACGCTAGAGGACGCCCATCACTGCACAACCCATCCGGTGCGCTACCTAGAACTGTTCTATCCTCTTTTTTACGGGACACCCTCGCAACCAGGAACCTTGTGGCCAAACCGGCTTTTCTGCTTCGAGACGACCAAGAATTTCTACATCCCCAGCTTTTATATCGGCCTTCCGGCACTGGTGCTGGCGATAATGGCTGTATCCGGAGTGCGCCGTGACAGGAGATCTGTTCCCTGGGTCGTGTTTGGTGGCGTGGCGCTGGTAATGACGCTCGGCGCACGAGGGTATCTGTTTGATCTCGTGTGGAACCATGCTCCGTACTGGAAACATTTCCGGTGGCCAGAACGTCTGGTGCCGTGGCTGACCCTGGCCTTGGCCGTGCTGGCGGGGTTCGGTGGAAGTCGTCTGTTCCGGAGCACGAGCCACCGGACAACGGGTATTTTCCTGCTGGTTTCCGGTACGGTTGTCTTTGTCCTGTCGCTACTGACGGACTGGTGGTTCGGTTTTGCTGGTTTGTGGGATCCGGTGCATCCGGAAATTATGCGCCAGACGGTGGCTGACTCACTTGAAACCGGCGGCCGGATGGGACTTGTGACGGCGGCAATAGGAGCAGTACTGGTTGCAGGTTTCTCCCGTCCGCTGCCGGAACTGGTTATCACGGTTCCTGCCGCATTGATGGTGCTGATGAACGCATCGACCTTGGTGACATTTGTACCCGGGACAGAAACCGTCCGGACAGTTCCTGTTGCGGCCCAGATGCTAGAGCAACTCCGTCCGACGTCCACGACCCCCCATCGGGTCGAAGTACTTCCGGTTTACCGGGGGTTTCGCCCCCCGGATGGCGCGCCCCCACAATTCACGACCACAGTCATGTGGCATCTCCTGTTTGCCAATGCCTCGCTGGCCTCTCCGGTCGACTCCAGCCGGGGGTACAATTCGTTTCTCACCACCCGCTGGCTTCGTGTGATGGAATCAGGCGCTCCGCCTGTGAATATCGCCCGGCTGTTTGCTGCCGATTCGATTGTGGCAGCCGCTTATGATCCCTCGCTGCCGCTGTACGGCGAAGAGGGTTATCCTTTGCCGGGGGGAGCATTTCTGGTCCCGCTATCCGGTCCCGTACCACGTGCATTCTGCCCAGCGGCGTGGAAACCAGCCGCACCAGAGGAAATCATGGTGGCGATCCGCGGCGAGGGTTTCGACCCACGTCAGGAGCTTCTGTTCGAACGCACCCAAAACCAGTCGGAGTGGCCAGCCGGGGAAAGACCGCACCCGGCAACCCGCTGTGAAATCACCCGGTACGGGCATGAGGCAGTCCGAATGGAAATAGATCAGAATCATGCGGGTCCGGTAGTGCTTATGGACAGCTTCATGCCGGGCTGGACTGCATGGGTAAACGGTAACGAATCCCCTGTCCATGTCGCTTGGGGACTGAACCGGGCGGTTTGGGTTTCTGCAGGCCGGTCGGTCGTGGAGTTTACTTACCGAACTCCAGGACTGCGGACAGGAGCGACAGTGAGCCTGCTGGCACTTCTGGGAACTCTGGTATTCCTGAGAAAACCATTTCGGCAGCCGCGTGAAACCGCACCATCTGAAGGATAGATATGTTGCAATGGTAAAGAACACGGAAACCGACGCCATTTTGCTGTTCGCACATGGCAGCCGTCTGTCCGAGCTCAAGGACGAGCTGGCGGCACAAATTCAGCTCATCAAGGAAATATCCGGCTACCAGATTGTCGAGATGAGCTTTCTGGAAATTACTGAACCGGACATGCTGGGAGGCGTTCGCAGGTGCGTGGAGCAGGGTGCCCAGCGTATCCGGATTGTGCCGTACCTGCTCAATATGGGAAGTCACGTCCGTCGTGACCTGCCGGAACGGGTGGAAGAGGCCCAGCAGAAGTTTCCGGGGGTGGAAATCACGGTAGCCCGGCATCTTGGTGTGGATCCGCTACTCGCCGAACTGGTGGTCAAGCGGGCCGAACGGGGGTGATTCTCCTCACAAGGATTGAAGCTTCTGGGCTCCTGATATAGAGGGCGCAGAACGATACGCTTTGGGATATAACGCTGTGACTCATCGAGCAATTTTGGATGCTGGACTGATAGTCCTGCTTTTCGTGACGGTCAGTACAGCCGAGGAAGTGCCGCCAACAATCCTTTCCGCCAGTGAGCCATCCGCTGTTGAGCTTCCGGGCCCGGTATTTGATTGCGACCGTACGCTGAGGGGGTTTGTTTCGTTGAAAGCGTCCCGTCCAGAAGTGGACTGGAAGGGGTTGGCGCTGTTTGCTGACGGGCCCCCTGTAGAAATGGTCCCGGTCCCCGACGAAATTCTCTGCCGTGCCCGTGCGGCCTTTCTGGTTGCCGATCTGGCACCGGTCAGCGAGAAGGAATCCGAGCGCTATTACCGGTTGGCGCGGGACCTGGGTACAGAAACACTGCGGGGGCGGCCAGAACGTGCGAAACAGATTTCAAACTACCGAAGCGTGGCAGGCCGGCTGAAGGAGTTCGACGAGCACGATGCTAATGCACTGTACTGGGTGGCTGTGGGGTGGGGCCATCTGCTCGGGACGATGAACATTTTTTCGGCGGCGAAACAGGCGGGAGAAGTCGTCCGGACTTTCGAATGGTACCTAAAACTTTCTCCGGTGTCAGTAGGAGCCGGAGCTGATGTTTTCCTGGCAACCTACTATGCGTCGCTTCCCAGGCTGCTTGGACAGGACATGAAAAGGGCCCTCAACTATGCGGAACTGGCGGCCGGACGCGAAGATATGCATAATTGCCGGATTCAGGTCCTGCTGGGTGTAATTGGTGATCGTTTGCCTGACAGTCTTGCAGGCCGGCTCCGCACAAGACTCAAGCAGCCGGTCGACCCTGATGGACCATACGGCTTTGAAAACACTGTCTGCCAGTGATCAATGGAATCCGGAATATACCAGACGCCAGTGAATGTGGACCCGCGGCTTGGGCGGGCAACTTTTGGTGATCTGGTATCTATAGCAGCAGGAGTAATCCGCGAGCGGATTGGCCCGTTCCTTTTGGCGGGGCTTGTTTCGGCTCTACCGCTGGGAGTGCTGACAGCCCTGATGCAGCACCGGTTCTTGGCATTTGAGGAGCCATTGGATCTGCCCGACATGATCCTACTGGAGATGATTCTGATAGGGTTGGCGATTTTCGCCCATTCGGTACTGGTTCGCCCGGTTGTCCATGGAGTTGTCGCCTGTGGAAGCATTGATCAGCTGGCGGGCAGCATCCGGCCCCTCACGGAAATTGCTGACCAGCTGGTCTGGTGGCGGATAATAGCCGCCGATTTCTACCGGGCTCTGGCGTTTGCTGCGGCAGCCATAGGATCGGCAGTAGCCCTGATGACGGGTATATATGCGCTCAGTTTCGTAATCCCACCGGAGCTTGGCGTCTCCACGCTTTTTCGTCTTGTGGGAATGATTCTGGCCGGGATGGTGCTGTTTCCGGTGGTTCTTGTGGCGTCGTTTTATGTATTTGGCCGTTTGGGCGTGGCGGTGGCTGCCTTAGTGGCTGGCTACGGGACTGCTGCAGGTGCCTGCCGGGAAAGCTGGCGCATTATGAGGAACCGGACTGGCCAGACTTTCTGGTCGGCTCACTGGATGCGATACAGCCTGCTTTTTCTGACAGGGCTTGGGGTCACCATGGTGGCCAACCTGGCTATTCTTGCGCTTATTCAGCCGCTTTTGGACGCAATAACGGGGTGGGTGCCGGCCGGGGTTCTGCTCTTTTTGCTGACCCAGCTGGTTCTGGCTCCGACTGCATCGCTGGGGACGGTGATTTTTGGTGTTATCGAGGGTGTCTATTTTGCCGATCTGGCCGAGCGCCTGAGGCCGCCATCTGCACCGAAGGATCCGGAAGTAATGCCGTTTGCACCAGAATTGCCGGTTGTGCCAATGGCATGACCAGGTGCGGCATTGTCTTGCTGCCTTTCGTTTCAGTGACAACCTACCCAAATCTGTGACAGTCATTTAAAGTGGGCTTTAACCGACCGCCGAAGCATTTTTGGATAGCGAATTGAATCTCTCGGGCTACAAGGGCCGTGTGGCCATTCTGGATGACGAACCATCAGTTCGTGACCTTCTGGGGATGTTTCTCCAGTCCCGGAACTATGACGTTGCACTGGCGGGTGATCCAGAAGCGCTGTACCGGATTCTCAAGGACCGGCCTGTGGATCTTTTGATCTGCGATCTGTATCTCGGCGATACATCCGGTCTTGATGTAATCCGGAAAGTGCATCCGGCGTTTCCTGTTCTCGATATTATGGTTCTTACCGGGTACGCATCGATTGAAAACGTCATAGAGGCATTCCATCTCGGAGCAACCGATTTTCTCCAGAAGCCGGTAAACCTGCTGCTGCTGGAGACAACGGTCGAAAGATGTCTGGAGAAAAGGCGGCTGGTCCGACAGGTCGATCAGCTTGAACGTATTGTCCAGATTCACCAGGTCGCCGAGTCGATGGGAGATGGTAACAAGCTGCCGCAACTCCTGGATCTGGTGTTGAACTCGGCACTGAAAACCCTGTCGGCTGACAAGGGCTATATTGCGCTGATCGATGAGCGCCGGATGCCTCCCGAGTTCCGGATTACCTGTGCGCTTGGTCTTGCGTCGGCTGAACGTGACCGGGTGGGCAATCTTTCCGTGGAGGAGCGGACGTCGCTTCATGCATCGCTGAACAGCCAGATCGACCGTGGAGAGCACCGGCTTTCGCTCGAAGGATCGCCACTCACGGAACTGGAAAATGGCGGAACCGCGCTGGTGGTCCCGCTCGTTCGGCACGGAAACCTGAGCGGTTTTCTTGCCCTGATACGAAACGACGCAAGCCGCCCGTTTGGTTCCGGCGAGTGGTCGGCGGCGGAGTTGCTGGCATCAAATGCCTCGCTCGCAATCGAGAACGCCCGCCTGTACCGTGACCTGGAAGAAAACTATCTCTCCACGATCCGCACGCTCGCCAAGGCACTGGAAGCCCGCGATAAATACACAGGCGGGCACGCAGAACGGGTGGCGAGATATAGCCGCATGCTGGCCGACATGACCGACATGGATGCGCGCAGCAAAGCCAAGCTGGAGGTCGCCTGCATTCTTCATGACATCGGCAAGCTTGGCATCAGCGATTATGTGCTGCAGAAGGGCGGTCCGCTGACGAAAGACGAAAGAGACCAGATCCGGCAGCACCCGGCCATTGGCGACCAGATTCTCGCCCAGGTGCCATCCCTCGCGGAGGAACGGCGATATGTCTACGAGCATCACGAGCGGTACGATGGCTCCGGTTATCCAAGGGGCCTCGGTGGCTCCGATATCTCCCTGGCGGGCCATATCCTGATCATGGTGGAGGTATATGACGCTCTCGCTACTGTCCGCAGTTACAAGCAGGCATGGACTACGGAAATGATCAAGGAACACTATGTGGACGGAAGGGGTTCACTTTATGATCCGGCCGCCACGGACCTCTTTCTGGAACTGCTCGACACCAGACTCCGGACAGGCTAGGGAGCGCTCGGCGCGGCGGCCGGTGGCAGTAAAGCCACCCGCTCCGGCCGGGAACGCATGAAGGCCTACATTGATTTTGATACGCTAGCCCTGTGGGTGCATCTCGCGTCCACGGCACTGTCGCTGGGCGGTATGGCGTTTTTTGTGTTTTTTTACCTGCCGTTGGCCTCAAAACTCCCAAACGAGGAAGAGTTTCTTGACCGCAAGGTCGAAACGGTGCGGCTTTTTATCAATATCAACGGGTATTTGATGCTGTTCATGTTTATGAGCGGAGTGGTGAACCTGCTCAAATACAAGGCTGCCTATGGGCTGGATTATTTCCGCCAGGTGGGTCCGGTGCTGGGCATCAAACTCGGTTTCGTGTTTTTGTACGTGATGCTTATGTCGATGGCCATGTTCGCTCTCGGAATGAAATACATCCGGATTGCGAAGGGACTTGTTCCCGCCGCTGACCGTGACGCGGCATTGCTGCTTTATCAGCACAAGCTGAAAAGACTTCACTGGATCCTTATCGTGCTGATCGGAATTATCATCTACTGGGGCATTGTACTGGTTAAGGAAAACGGACGGATGTTTCCGGGGGTATAAAACACTATTCCCGTTTCGGCAGAACCACCAAGTACGGCTCAACCGACCAGGATTCGAATACACCTTCGCGCACATACGGATCCCGGTCCATGAGTGAGCGAGCCGTTTCCAGGCTGTCGCTTTCAAAAATGGCAACGGTCCCCACCGGCTTGTCGCCATTCCGGATGGGACCGGCGACGACGAGTTTACCTGCTTTTTCGAGTTCCCTGAGACCGGCCAGATGCTCGTCACGCGCCTTAAGCCGCCGCTCAAGTGCGTCCGGGCCATCGCGACCTATCAGGATGAAATGTGGCATCACTTCAACTCTCTTTCGACAGGCGTTATAACCGGTTTGTCATGAAAACGGATGGAGTTTTTCGGAAGATGGTCCGGTTTGGATCCGCATTCAGTATCGCAGCCACTGTGCTGGCGATACTACTGACAACCGTCCCGATGGCAGTTGCCAGGCCAGTGGCGAGCGTCGTCGGCGCGGCCGGCATCGCACTCGATACGGAGCTCCCGGTACTGATAAATGGGGTGACCGGGATGGGAACGATCCGGTCATTCCTGAAAGATCCGGGCGTTGAGGCGTTGGTTCTGATTATCGAGACCGAAGATTGCGACCTGTGCGACCGGGCGGCGGGATCGAACCGGGCATTGGCAAACGCCATCATCAAGGCGAATGCCAAGCTTCTGTATCTGGTTACGGGCAAGCCGGAAGACCTGGGCAAGTTATTGGAGAACCGGCATTATGAGCGGCCGGTGATGTTTGATCTGGATGGTGTCGTGGCCGGAGTGCTCGGAACGGACCCGAAGCTTGCTCCTCACTACATCGTGGTGGATAAAACAGGCCGCGTGCTTGGAACCGCATCCGGACAAACCACTAACCCGGCCGCACTGCAGGTTACGATTGTCACGGCCCTGCTCATGCGCAGGGCAGGCGATCCGCCCCCCCCGCCGAAAAAACCCGCAACCCCCTGATAATGTTAGGGCTTTACTTTCCGGTCCTGCCGGGGCATTATCGCAATAATTTCCGCATGCAGGTAAGGATTCCCGCGTTATGAGTCTGGATGATATCGTCTCGGCGAACTTCGAAGTGATCTCGGGAATCTTCAAGAAGTTTGTCGAAGAGCGTCCGCTGGTCGGTGCAATCAGCCTCGTGTCGGACGATGGGGTGGTGATTCATTCCTATCCGAAAGACGAATCCGGCGAGCTGGATCTGAAGCTGGGGGGCATGGTGTCGGCGGTGTCGGCTGCCGCGCCGACGATTGTGAGCGAGCTCGACTGTAACCGGCTTTTTTCGATGGTGGTCCTGGCCGACAGGGGCGGGATTCTCTTCTATCAACTTGATGACAAGATCTTCCTCGCGGTCAAACTCGCCAAGCCGGGGAAGATCGGACAGCTTTTTGGCGACTGCCAGGCGCTTATCAAGCAGCTGAAGTCGCTTCCCAGCTGACCCCTTATTTCCTGAATTGCCCTTCAGGGTACGGCCCGGATACATACCTTCCGCATGGCCGCGCAAATTATCGACGGAAAAGAGATCGCAGCCACTCTTCGCAAGGGTATTGCCGTTCTGGCTGGCGAACTGGAACGTACACACGGGGTCCGCCCAGGCCTCGCCGTCGTGCTCGCTGGAAGCGATCCGGCTTCCCAGGTTTATGTCCGGAACAAGGGCAAGGCGGCGGCGGAGGCCGGTTTTCATTCCGAACAGATTGACCTGCCTGGAACGGTAACACAGGAAGAACTCCTAAAGGTGGTAGACTCCCTGAATGCCCGGCCGGATATTCACGGCATTCTGGTGCAGCTTCCGCTTCCCAAACAGGTCGATGAGCGTGCGGTTTTACTACGTATTGATCCCCGGAAAGATGTAGATGGTTTTCATCCCATGAACGTGGGCGCTCTGGCATCTGGACTGGAGGGTTTTCGCCCGTGCACCCCGTCAGGCTGCCTTGATCTCATCCGGTCGACTGGCATCAGGATAGAGGGTGAGGAAGCGGTGGTGATCGGGCGAAGCAATATCGTGGGAAAGCCCGTTGCTCTCATGCTGCTGGAGCAGAACGCCACGGTTACCATCTGCCATTCCAGAACCAGAAACCTGCCCGAATCGGTGCGGAGAGCTGGTCTGGTTGTAGCGGCCGTTGGCAGGGCAGAATTTGTGAAAGGCGACTGGATCCGCGAGGGAGCGGTTGTTATCGACGTAGGTATCAACCGTTTGCCTGGCGGAAAGCTCGTGGGTGACGTGGAATTCGGTGCCGCCAGTCAGCGGGCCGGTTTCATTACGCCGGTGCCCGGCGGCGTGGGGCCCATGACTATTGCCAAGCTGATGGAAAACACCCTGATTGCCGCCGAGCGCACGGTTGGAAAGAACCGCTAATTACAGGAAATCCATGACCGACACACTTCGTCGAACTCCGTTGTTTGAAAGACATGTCGCTCTGGGTGCCCGTATGGTGCCGTTCGCTGGCTGGGAAATGCCGGTCCAGTATCAGGGAGTGATCGCCGAGCATAAAGCAGTGCGTGGCTCAGCGGGACTGTTCGATGTGTCGCATATGGGAGAAATCGATTTTCGCGGTCCTCGCGCACTGGAGGCCTGCCAGCGGGTTTTTACCAATGACGCATCAAAATTGGCGGTGGGTCAGGCCCAGTACACGCTGCTCTGCAACCCCGAAGGCGGGATCATCGACGATGTTATCGTTTACCGTCTTGGCGATACGCACTATTTCGCTGTCGTGAACGCCGGCAATCAGTTTGTTGACTATGACTGGATACGGGACCACACGAAAAATATCTGTGATCCGGCTTTTGTGTCCGAGGCTTGGGCGCAGCTTGCGCTTCAGGGACCTAGGGCGGTCGAAGTGCTTTCCCGGCATACCCGAACCGACCTGGCAAAGCTTCTCTATATGCACGCGGTGTCCGGAGAAATGGGCGGACATCCCGTCCTCATTTCACGGTCTGGCTATACGGGCGAGGATGGTTTTGAGCTGTATGTCGAAAGCCGGTTTGGACCGGAATTGTGGGATTTGCTGCTGTCGAACCGTGAAGTGAGCCCCGCCGGTCTTGGAGCGCGGGATACACTCCGGCTGGAAATGAAATATCCGCTCCACGGAAACGACATTACACCGCAGGATACACCACTGGAGGCTGGCCTGGGGTGGGCAGTGAAATTGACGCACGATTTTATCGGTCGCGAGTGTTTGTGGAACCAGAAACAGGCAGGCGTGGGGAAAAAACTGATCGGATTTGAGTTCAAGGGTAATGGCATTGCGCGGCAGCACTACAAGGTGCGTACTTACCTGGGGGAGTCAGGCGAGGTCCGGAGTGGGACCAAGACGCCAACCACCGACAAATCGATAGGACTCTGCTATCTACCTGCGTCGCAGGCGCGTACAGGCGTGGTTTTTGAAATTGAAATCCGGGGCCAATGGATGCCGGCCGAGGTGGTTCCAACGCCCTTTGTAAAGGCCAGTACCGTAGGGGCAGGATGAGTTTGGCTGTGCGGCATTTCCAGTAACACCCGCCCGGCTGGGTCGCCTGCATCTTGGAACGGGAGAGCACATGATCTCCGAAATCGCCGCAAGACTGGTGGAACGGAAAAAGCCACTTGATGACTGGTGGATAGCCCGTTCACGTGGAGTCCCAGAGCCGTTCACTGTCAGCATGGATATCCGTCATTCGGGTCCGAAAATCGCGCCGGTTGATATCAATTGCTTCCCGGCAGGATTTTCACTGCTTTGTCCAGAGGATTTCGATCGTGGAGTGCGCGCCTTCCGTGAAACCCTGTCCCGCCGCCTGCCAGGGGCCCGTTCTCTCGCCCTGGTTCCCGAGTTTCATACGGTCAATGTCGGATACATTGAGAACCTTTATGCGCTTCAGCAAATGCTCGCTCAGGCGGGCTATCCAACGACAGTCGTGAGCCTGCATCCGGAGCAGACGGTTGACCGCGTTCCGGTGGAGCTACCCGAAGGCAGAACGCTGGTGCTCGAAAGGGGGCGCGTTTTGGACGGGAAACTGGCCAGTTCGTCGGGCATACCGGATGCCGTGATTCTCAACCACGATCTTCTGGGGGGCCCTCCGCCCGAGCTGTTGCAGATATCGCAGCCCATATTGCCGAAAACGGGTCTTGGGTGGCACCAGAGATCGAAGCACCGGTCATTTGAAATCTATAACCAGCTTGCCCGGGAGTTTGCCGATGTTACCGGCGTGGAGCCGTTTTCGCTCACGGTCGAGACGCGGCTGGTTACAGGCATCAACTTTCTTACCGGTACCGGCATGGATCAGGTGGCTGCCGAAGCGGACCGCATGGTGGCGGACTTGACCCGCGTCTACGAAGCCCGAAAGACCGGATACCATCCCTATGTCGTTGTAAAGTCGGACGCAGGCACATACGGCATGTCGGTAATGGAAGCCGAAAGCGGAGATGAGCTGTTGAGGTTGAACCGCAAGCAGCGCAACTCCATGCATGTTACCAAGGGCAGGGCACCGGTTACGTCCGTGGTCATTCAGGAGGGAATCCCGACGGCAGACCGGTTGAATGAATTCGTTATCGAGCCGGTTTTGTACCGGATTGGACACCGCTCCATCGGTGCCTTCTTCCGCAGCCATGGAACCCGCTCGGCTCGCGAGAACCTGAATGCCCGGGGTGCCCAGTTCCAGAAGATCTGCCTGGAGCCGCTCTCGACAGGAGAGATCGTTTCTGCCACACCGATTCTCACGCCCGAAAGCCTCGCTGTACTTGACTGGATCGGAAACCTCGCGACCCTCACGGTAGGGCTTGAGGAGCAGGAACTGGAAAACACCCAAGAAAACAGTAACTAGTGCCGTTGGCGCCGATCCCTTTTTGGCGTTATTCCTTTATAATTACAGCTAGTTATAGCCATATTGACACATTGCTTCCGGTTCGTTAGCCTTGGGTTTCGCTAACTGACTTATCAGTTAGTCAGCTTTCTGGGCCCGGCAAGGATATGGAGTCTTGTGCAAAGGCGTCCGTTCCTGTTTTCAACGGGGACCGGAGAATTATCAGGGGACATTACTTAACGTATGAATAGTGAACCCGGTATCCGCCTGCCGGTCGAACCTAACTGGGGTTCCCGTCCGGGCCTGTCAAACCTCTGGAAAAAGTCACCCTCGGTCCGCTCTCAGCGGCATGAAATCGAGGAAAAACTGTCGAGCGGGGTGCGCGACGGCCAGGAGTTCCTTCTCGGAATTCAGAACGAGAAGGACGGCTACTGGTGGGCCGAACTGGAAGCCAATTCCACCATCAATTCCGAGTTCATCTACCTCATGCACATGCTCGACCGGCATGATCCGGAACTTGAGCGCAAGGCCTGCAACGACATCATGCGCCTCCAGAACGAGGACGGCGGCTGGTCAATATATCAGGGAGGCCCCTCAGAGCTGTCGGCCACTGTTGAATGCTATGTCGCCCTGAAAATGGCAGGCCACAATCCCGAGGCTCCCCACATGGTAAAGGCTCGTGAGCGGGCACTAGCCATGGGTGGTGTGTCCAAATCGCGGGTGTTTACCCGGATGCACCTCGCTCTCATGGGGCTTTACGACTATGCGGGCACACCCTCGGTACCAGCATGGTTCATGCTCTTCCCCACATGGTTCCCGTTCAATATCTACGAGATGAGTTCCTGGGCCCGGAGTTGTGTGGTGCCGATCATGATGCTCTGGCATTACCGGCCGGTGATGAAACCCAAACGTGACATCCGCATTGATGAACTTTACGTCGAAGGCGGACCGGACAAGGTCGACCACCGGATGAAGCTGGACTGGTCGGCTCCCGCTTCGT
Source organism: Deltaproteobacteria bacterium (assembly GCA_026129095.1). Taxonomy (NCBI): domain Bacteria; kingdom Pseudomonadati; phylum Myxococcota; class Myxococcia; species Deltaproteobacteria bacterium. The sequence continues at coordinate 507,801 of JAHCIT010000002.1, read as the reverse complement.
GGAAAAACTTTTTTCTGATGATCGACCGGGTGCTGAAACTGTTCGAAAAGGTCGGTTTTGTCCCGTTTGCTGAAAAGGCATTGGAAGCCTGTGAAAGGTGGATTCTTTCCCGGCAAGACGAAGAGGGCGACTGGGGCGGGATTATTCCAGCGATGGCCTATTCGCTGCTGGCACTGAAGGCCCGCGGCTATGCAAACAATGACCCGGTGACACGAAATGGCTGGCGTGCGCTGTGCCGGTTCGGGATTGAAACGAAAGATTCGTTCCGGCTTCAGAGCTGCGTCTCGCCGGTATGGGACACAGCACTTTCCATGTGGGCTCTACGGGAATCGGGGTTCAAGCCAGATCACCCGCAACTTCAGAAAGCTGTGCACTGGCTTATTTCCAAGGAACTGAAAGCCTATGGCGACTGGTCGGTGAAAAACAGGAAAGGGCGTCCTGGTGGCTGGTCGTTCGAATTCCATAACCGCTATTACCCTGACTGTGACGACACGGCGGCTGTTCTGATGGGAATGCAGACCGTCCGGATGGAAAGCCCGCAGTTCGAAGATGACAAGCAGGGGACGATGAATCGTGCGATCGGCTGGCTCGAAACCATGCAATGCAAGGATGGCGGCTGGGGCGCATTCGACATGGACAATAACCGGGATCTCCTGAACGAGATTCCGTTCGCTGATCTCAAGGCGATGCTTGACCCGAATACTCCCGACCTTACTGGTCGAGTGGTAGAAATGCTTGGATCATTCGGGCGCGATCTGTCGGATCCTGTGGTCCGGCGGGCGGTGGTTTATCTGAAAAAGTCGCAGGAGAAGAACGGGAGCTGGTTTGGCCGCTGGGGCGTGAACTATCTCTACGGCACGTGGGCGGTTCTCTGTGGTCTGGAGAGCGTCGGCTACAATATGAAGGCCGAACCTGTGCGGCGAGCGGTGGAGTTTCTGAAGAAGGCCCAGCACACCTCCGGCGGCTGGGGTGAAGACTGTTCAAGCTATCCCAAAGGTGAATATGTTCCCAATTCACCTTCCGCCTCCCAAACGGCTTGGGCTGTCATGGGCCTGATTGCTGCGGGAGAAGGCCATTCGCCTGAGGCCGAGCGCGGCATCCAGTGGCTTCTGGATCATCAGCGCAGCGATGGCTCCTGGGACGAAGAAGAATTCACCGGGACCGGGTTCCCCGGCCACTTTTACATTCGCTACCACCTTTACCGCCAGGTGTTCCCCCTGATGGCGCTTGGCCGTTATGCACAGGTAATCCAGGGACGGTATGGCCGCATACAGCGAATGACCCAAGTATTCGGAACACGGGCAGCAGCCTGAGTAAACGCCGCACGGTTTTCTGGCGGCCTGATTGCGGGCCGTATTGTTCCATTTCTCCCTGCTAGCTAGCGTGCGTCAAACCGTAACGCAGGGGAGAAGAACAAAATGGATTTGGGACTCAATGGCCGCGTCGCAATGGTGACGGGTTCGGCATCGGGTATTGGCCAGGAAACAGCCATAGCGCTCGCCGAAGAGGGCGCGTCGCTGGCGCTAGTTGACCGCAACACGGAAGGGCTTAAAGGGACGGCCGATCGCCTGGCGTCGCTGGGTATCAAGACACGGTCTTATGGCTGCGACGTGACTGATATAGAAAGCTGCCGTCAGGCGGCTGATGCTGTGGCAAGGGATTTCGGGGGCCTGCACGTGCTTTGCAATGTGGCTGGTATCCTGAAAGGCGGCCAACTCGAAAGTTCCGTCCCGGCTGACTGGAAAGCCGAAATCGACGTTTGCCTGCTGGGGACTATCAACATGTCGTCGGCCGCACTTCCGCACCTCAAGAAGGAAAAACATGGCAAAATTGTCAATATTGCTTCTGATGCGGGCCGGATCGGTGAAAAATCCATGGTCGCCTACTCAGCTGCCAAGGGAGGTGTCATTTCCTTTACCCGCGCCTTTGCCAAGGAATGCGGCCGGTACTGGCTCAATGTGAACGTGATTTGCCCCGGTACGATCAAAACGCCGATGACCTCGTTTCTGACGCCGGACACCGAGGCACAGTGGGCGAAGCTCTACCCGCTCCGCCGGCTTGGCGAGCCGCGTGATGTCGCTGCGGCAATCGTGTTTCTGGCGAGCCGCCAGGCGGACTGGATTACGGGCCAGACACTATCGGTCGATGGAGGCTTTGCAACGGTCTGAACATTTACCGGATCCAGCCCCCCAGAAGTTCCCGGCGATTTGCCCACAGAACGCCTCCCATGGCGAGTCCCCCACCCGCAAGCTGCAGGGCCGATGGGCGTTCGGCCAGCACCAAGGCTGAAAGCATCAGTGTGAATACCGGAACGAGATAGACCATGACGCCGCTCCGGGCGGGACCGATTCTGGCTACGCCGTTCTGCCACATGAAGAACGCGATGACAGTGTTCAGTATCGACATGTAACCCAGTTTGCCCCAGAGAGATACCGAGGGATCGGGCCAGCCTTGCGTCAGCGGCTTCCACAATCCCAGTGGAAGCAGAACCAGCGCCCCGATCCAGGTGGACCAGGCAGCCAGATCGCTTGGCTTCCAGCGCGAGTGTGCCCGGCGCGAGAGCACCGTGTAGATGGACCAGCAGCTTCCCGAGCCAAGAAACAGGATTACGCCCCAGAACCGGGAGGAATCCCCTGATATCCCGCCAGGAATTCCGATAAAGATTAATACGACACCCGCAGAGCCAATCACAAGGCCGGGAATGCGTGACCGGTCGAAAGTTTCCACGCCCGCGAGGGACGCGATTACGGGGATGGCGATGGGGATCAGAGTATTTGTAACAAGTGCACATTCGTAGGCACTCGCCCAGTTGAGTCCAAAAAAGAGGAAAAGATTGTGCCCGATGACGCCAAGGGAGCTGAGGAGCAGAAGCTCGGGCCACTCGTATTTGCCGGGAATCCGGGGGAGTGATCCTGTCGCCCAGAGCCAGGGGACCAGAAACATTGCGGCCAGAGCGAATCGCCAGCTTGCGAGTACTTCGGGCGGTGTGCCCGTAAGGGCCAGCTTCGCTACCACCGCAAATCCGGCCCAGATCAGTGTGCAGCCGAAGATTTCCGTGTACCCGCGCCAGATGAGGGCTGCAGGGCTTTGTTCCCTCACCTGCCCGGTCACGATTGAATGGGCTCCGGAGGATGAACTTCTAACCGGAAGAGGTGATTAACCGGACAGCCCAGGCAGGCCTCCGCCGGTTCGTGGCGGTCTAGGGCATCCCTGAATCGTATGTAATCCTGCTTCTTCCAGATATTTTCGATCGGCTCTTCAAACCAGCTTCCAAAGGAAACCGGCCCTGCTTTCCGTGAAGATCCGTCAGGTAGCGGGCGATCCAGCGGATAGGCGAGCATGCAACAGGGGGCCATAAGGCCATCCGAGCGCAGGTAAGGCCGGTCGGTTGCATATGCCATGCAGGGATGAATCTGATCGCCTGCCCAGTCATTGAAGACAGCCACTTCAACGCCGTTACCGGTGGCGCGGCGGATGGCACGGTCCAGTTCGTCAGCAGGGTCGAGTGCGGGGGCGTCCACGCCAGGATAGAACCGGTGATGCAGGGAGTATCTCAGCTCAGAGGGATTCATGGGAGCAAGCGCCTTGAAAACGAGCTGGTCGACCTGAAGGGCGGTGGCAAGCTCGGCGAGCGCGTACCAGTCAGGCATGGTTTCCCGTGTCAGTATGCAGGAGATGGCGATCTGCGGCCGCGTCCGGCCAGTCCGGGATCGTTCGCCCACGAAGGCTTCGATATTCGAGACAACCCGGTCGAAATCGTCCTTGTGTTTAAGAGCCTTGTAACTGGCACGGTTCGCGGCATCGAGTGAAACCATTACATAGGAAATACCGTGCTCGATCAGCAGACTGGCGCGATCACGGTCAAGAAACAGCCCGGCGGTTGTGAGCGACACATCGCCGGCATGATGAGCCGCCAGTTCCACGGCACGGGGAAAATCCGGATGTAGAAAGCCTTCTCCCCAACCGGTCAGGTCGATGGTCTCAAGTGGAGGCAGTTCGCCGAGCCGCTTTTCCAAAATGTCGAGATTCAGATGCAACCGCTTCACGTCCATGGTGTAGAAGTTGAGCGGACAAGGCCCGCAGTCGTAGTTGCAATGACTGGTTAGTTCCACCGTGAGCCCGCGGGGGACATCCAGACCCAGCTGGCGGCGCTTTTTACGTTTGAGCGGGTTCCAGGCCATGCTAAACGGCCTCCCGCTGTTCCTGGTCACGGAACTGGAGTTCATACAGACGGGCATAAAGGCCGCCATCCTGAATGAGATCCGAGTGGCGCCCATCCTCAGCGATTTTTCCCCGGTTCATTACCACGATCCGGTCGCAGTGAAGAATTGTCGAGAGCCGATGGGCGATAATGATAGAAGTACGGTCGCTTGTAAGCTTTTCGATCGCCTTCTGAATGAGCTGTTCGGTTTCGGTATCGACGTTGGCGGTTGCTTCGTCCAGAACGAGAATGTCGGGACTGGCCACAAGTACCCGGGCAAAGGCTATGAGCTGACGCTCACCAGCCGAAAAGTTGCTCCCCCTCTCGCGAACGGGTGTCGCGGTCCCTTGAGGCAGCTTGTGCAAAAAGGGCAGACAGCCCAGATCCGCAAATACCCCTTCCACCCGTGCAACGCGCTCGGATTCAGGCAGTGTGTCCGGAATGAACAGGTTGTCTGCAATGCTGCCGGAAAAAAGAAACACATCCTGCTGTACAATCCCGATCCGTCGGCGCAGTTCCGGCCTGGGGATCGAACGGATATCTCGGCCAGCGATACGGACAGTTCCAGACCGGTGATCATAAAACCGCGCCAGTAGATGGATCAGAGTCGTCTTGCCCGCACCGGTAGGACCTACAACGGCGATAGCCTGCCGGGCCGGTATGGCGAGTGAAAGATCATCCAGAGCCCGCACTTCTGATCCGTATTCCAGTGTCACGTGGTCAAATTCGACAATCGGTCTGGCCGGATCTTCATCCTGCCCATTTCCGTTGGTCTGTACCGCTTCGGCAGGTTCATCCAGCAGTGTAAAAATCCGTTCAGCGCTGGCCATCGCAAGAAGCAAGACGTTGTATTTGTCGGTGAAAGTCCGGATCGGAAGATAAAGCTGCTGCGTATATGCAAGGAATGTTACCAGAACGCCGATGGAGGTAACCCCGGCGAGCACCTGGCTGCCACCCTGACCAATCACCAGCATGACCAGAACGCCTGAAAACATGGCTGACGCCGGCAGGAAGTAGCTTGTCACACGGACCATCTGAATCTGGCGACGGGCGTAGTCGTTCAAAAGCTGGTCAAATCGCTCGGCCTGATATTCTTCACGGGAAAAAAGCTGGGTTACCCTGATACCAGTCACATTCTCGTTGATGGTCGAGTTGATGACTGCAATGAGCCGCTTTACCTCGCGGAGCAGAAACCGGATGTGACGGGTGAGCACCCGGACTGTCCAGATCAGCACTGGAAATGTTGCGAGACACAGAATGGCCAAACGAAAGTCGAGCAACAGCATGGCGGTTGTGATTGCCATGACCATCACGACATCCTGTATGAGGGTGATGAAGCCGCCGGAAAGCAGCTCGTTCAGGCTGGATATGTCGTTCGTCACGCGCGTTACAAGCCGTCCGACAGGATTGCGGTCGAAATAGGTGACTGGAAGCTCGGTGACATGACCGAAAATCTCCCTGCGGAGGTCGCGCATCACCATCTGGCCAAGCCACTGAAGCAAGAATGTGGCAGCCATGCTCACGAGCAGCCCAAAAGCGAACACGGCGGCGATCAGGAATCCATAAAAGCGGACACCAGTCTGTCCACGGCTGCCGGCATAGGCACCGAACCAGCTGTCAAGCCATTGGGCAAACCAGCCTGGAGCGACTGCGGCCGTTCCGTGTCCCAGCACATCATCGACAAAACGGCCCACAAGATACGGCGCAAGAAGATGCACACCCGTCATGGCAAGCGTCAGAAGCACGGCCGCCAGGACGGGCAGCGGATATGGGCGCAGATACCCCAACAGGCGCCATGCCAGACGCGAATCAGTCCAGCCAAGCTGAACCTGATCGTCGGACGTGGACACCTTTTCTCCTGGATCGCCTTTGCTCATGCGACCTCCAGGGTTTCTTCGATCTGTTGCCGTCGGTACAGGTCAGCGTAGCGACCATTCAGTTTCAGGAGTTCGGAATGAGTGCCGGATTCGGTGATCCGTCCGTTCTCGAGGTAGTAGATACGGTCGGCGGCAAGTACGGTAGAAATCCGGTGACTGACGAGGAGGGATGTCCGGCCGCGAATGGCGCTCCGGATTTCAGCCAGAATCTCCCGCTCGGTCGAGGCATCGACCGCCGATAGTGTATCGTCAAAAATCAGGATTGAGGGGTCGCGGAGCAGGGCGCGGGCGATGGTAAGACGCTGTTTTTGCCCCCCGGACAGGTTGATTCCGCGCTCTCCAAGCAGGGTTGCATATTGCCGGGGAGCGCGGAGAATTTCGGTTTCGACATGTGCCCTTCTGACCGCATCAATGACGCGAAGGTCTGCCTGAGACGGATTTTCCCGTGACTGGGGTGGCGGAACGGCGTTTCCGGCCTCGATGCCAAACAGCACATTGGTTTCGATGGTTTCAGAAAAAAGAAACGGGTCCTGGGGTACCATACCAATGGATCCCCTGAGTTCCTTTAGCGGAATGTCACTAATATCCCGGCCGTCAACGAACAGTTGGCCGCGGGTGATGGCATAAAGGTGCGGGATCAGACCAAGCAGCGTGGTTTTACCAGCACCTATACGGCCCACGAAAGCAACGCTCTGGCCGGGCTCTATCTTGAGGTTGATATTTTCCAGCACAGGCGGGCTGTCTGCATGGTACCTGAATGTGAGGTTCCGGAACTCGATCTCTCCACGGAGCTTTGGATAGGTGCTTTTGTCGAACTCCAGAAGTTCATCGGGGGGCAGAATAGCCGTCGTCTCGCATTCGGCGAAGGGTTCTGGCACAGGATCACGGACCTCCGGCTTTTCAGCTAGCAGTTCGAGTATACGACGGCCAGAGGCCCGGCCCCGGTGGTGCAGGTTGAGCGCCCAGCCGATCGCGGTCATCGGCCAGACGAGTTTGGTGATATACTGCCGGAACGCGATGAATGTGCCGAGCGTAATCGTCCCGTTCAGCACGTCCATGCCGCCGAACAGAATGAGCAGCACGGTTGAAATGGCCGTAGTGAACTCAAGCACCGGCATGAAAGCCGCCTGAAGCGCGGCGAGCCTGACATTATCCTTCAGGTACTGCTCACTCGCAGCGTTGAACCGTTTTCTGGCCAGCGGCTCCTGAACGTAGCCCTTGATCACCCGGATTCCCGATACGGCCTCCTGAACTGTTTCGCTCATGCGGCTGAAGGCCGCCTGCGTAGCGGTTGTACGTTCATCCAGCAGCCGGCCCATCCGGAACATGAAAAACGGAAGGAATGGTGCCGGAGCAAAGACGATCAGTGTGAGCTTCCAGTCAAGATAAAGAAGGATGGGCGGAACCCCAACGAGGAAGAAGATCGCATCGAGAAAAATCAGGAAACCAACGCCCATCGCAAGCCGTGTCGTTTCCATGTCGTTTGTGGCGCGCGACATGATGTCGCCGGTCGGGTGCCGCTGGAAGAACGAGGCGGTTTGGGTGAGAAGCCTTCTGAAAAAAGTCCGCTTGAAGTGACGGTCAACGCGATGGCTCGTCGAGATGAATCCCTCGCGCCAGAACCACCGGAATACGCCCATGAGCGTCAGTGCCAGCAGGTACAGAACGCCCCAGAACCAGAGTGAATGCCCATCGGCACTTTTTCCGGATATGCGAGTGGTCAGTTCGTCCACCGCCATCATGATGATGAGCGGAGACACCCAGTCCAGAAGATCCACGGCGATAAGCGCGCCGAGCCCCATGGAATACTTCCACCGGAACTTTTTCAGGTAGAAGGCGTAAAGTGCGTTCTGGGATGGGTCCACGCCGGAGGGATGACGGTCCTAAGGGTTTAAAGCCGGCAAACAGGCCGGTTCACCCGGTGTTCCGGGCATCCATGACGCCCGGTTTCCAAGCCCCACTAAGGTGATGAACCGGGGGCACTGGGTCAAGCCGGGTGATTCCGGGTTGCCCGGAAGGGGGCGGGGCCGGTTATGTTAGCGGAATCCCGCGTCTGCGGAGGACATTTCACAGGTGCCCTCGTTATCCCAGATACGGCCAGAAGCATCAACGAACATCACTGCCGTCGTGTCTCCCTCTATCGTAAATGCGCCATCGAGTGGTGTGCCGGTAGTGGGATCGTCGGGATCATCCGGAGGAAGGAATCCGTTGGAGCCCTCCAGGTCTTCGGGAACAGCCGTGCTCATATAGCTCGCAATAGTGTCTTCCCCATCGGTGCACTCCACTTCCGTGCCGTCCGGAAGAACCGATACATCGCCATCATGGCAAATACCGCCGGAATATTCCGTGCCTTCGTCGCAGACACCAATGTTGGCACTGGGAGTAAACCGGATAGTGTCAGACATCACCACGATGATGCAGGGATAAACTCCATCGGCAACAGGACCGGAGCCCAGTACCGGTTCATCGACCATTTCCTGATACGTAGGCGCTGTCGCCTGGTAAACGAGCACGGGATCGGTGCATAGCGAATCTTCAGATACCCAGAACTCGTTGATTTTGACCTTGAGGCTAGAAGGATCGACGCCACCAACAGCGGCAGGGGAAACTGACGAAACAGATTCTGCCTCCGTTGCAGTTGCACTGCCCCGTATGGTCAAGGTCGAACCACCATCGGAAGCACAGCCAGTAATTCCTGCGCTCAGAAGTGCCGCCAAAACCAACAGCCTTGATACCGGCCGACAGAACCGAATCATGACACGAAGCCCCCTTAAGAAGTCTCAGATCTAAAGACTATACTAATGCGTTTTTGATGATACTGCTGACGGTGTGGGTGTCAACGAATGAATTTGCGTCAGACGCAAACAGGGACTCCGTATGGGAACCCCTGTTTGCTTCTGGAATCTTTGGTTGCGGGAGTAGGACTTGAACCTACGACCTTCGGGTTATGAGCCCGACGAGCTACCAACTGCTCCATCCCGCACCAGTGGAATAAACATGGCGGGGGGGTGAGTCAATAGGTGCCGGAAATAGAGGGGCCTGACCCGTTTTTAGCGGCCTGCGCCAGGCCGTCCGCCACGGCCCAGCTTGCGGGCCCGGGGAGCACGGTGACGGAGCCGTTTTCTCTGGGCCTGTGGTGTCGGAGCGATCCGCGGAGCTTCACCCGAACGGTCAGGCTGGGCGGCAAGGAGCTCTTTCACATAGGCCATCTCTCGGGGCGTGAACTTGCGCAGTTCGCCGGGCTTCATCTTGCCCAGGTAAATGGCACCGACACCGATCCGGTGCAGCTTGACGACGGGAAACCGGACCCGCTCACACATGCGTCGGATGATGCGGTTTCGGCCCTCGTAGACAGTAATCTTGAGCCAGGTATTGGCCCGTGTCGGGCGGGAGAGCTCGACCCGCGCCGGAAGCGTGGGGCCATCTTCCAGCATGACTCCAGTTCGGAGCCGCTGGACTGCACGCTCGTCCGGGCGGCCTTTGACCTTTACAAGATAGGTTTTAGGTACCTTGTAGCGGGGGTGCATCACGCGGTTGGAAAATTCTCCGTCGTTGGTCAGGAGCAGCAGGCCTTCTGAATCAAAATCGAGACGGCCCACGGGGAATACCCGTTTCTGGAGGCGTGAAACATAGGCACCGACATGCGGCCGGTTCTTGTCGTCATCCAGTGTGGTTACGACATTCCTGGGCTTGTAGAGCACGTAATATTCGGGTTTTCCGGAGAAGACACGCTCGCCGTCCAGCCTGATATCATCTTTTGCCGGATTGGCGCGGGTACCCAGTTCAGTGACTGCTTTGCCATTCAGCGTGACCCGGCCGGCGCGAATGAGATCCTCGGCCTCGCGACGGGAGGCGATGCCGGCATTACTAAGCAGTTTCTGGAGCCGTTCTTCCAAGGTCAGCGGGATCCTTCAGGCAGAGGCAGCAGCTTCCCTCATGGCACAACTGGGCCGGCTTCGCCAGCCTTTTTGTGCGCTTGTGAGCGGCGGACTATCATGCCGGACTTAAGGGTAAGCATTGCTTGGAATCCGGACCACCCATGACGCCGTCTGAAACGCCCGATACCGGTCGCGGCCGGGATGACCCGCTTGCGGATTCGGTGCTGCAACATATCCGGGCCCAGACGGTGGCCAGCCAGGGTTCGCTGGAACTGGCCCGGCAGGTCCGGCGGCTTGGAAACCTTATGACAGGCCTTCTGCTGCTACTGGCCCTCTTTGCCGGACTCATGATCTATAACCAGCTTCGGATGGAACATTTTCTCCGTCAAACAATAGAATATTACGAGCAGATGCTGGGCCCGCCTGAAGAGTTTGGTGAGGGCGGTGTCCTGCATCCTTGGGGCCGGTTTTTTGATGATGGTTGCCGGAGTTCCCCAGAAGATTCCAAAGGGTTCTGATCGTCAAAATAATGTCGATTCTCGCCTCCCAATCGTCGGCATTTTGACGATCTTGATGGGCTTCCGCTGCCCATGCCCCCACATACCCCCGCGTAATGCCTGAAATTACGGGGAGTTCAGAATAACCATTGTGGTCAGGGATCAGGTGGTACTCCCCTTGCTCAATTCCACCTTCAGGGATGGAAGAGAATCGCTGCGCCTTATGGCGGGAAGGCTCCCTAGTATTTGGAAACGATGTCTACGCTCAGTGGAATACTCTGCACGCTGCTCAGGCGATATGTCGAAACCGATTTTCCGAAAATCGACTTCGCCAAGGCATGTGAATCAGTCGGTTGCGAATGCGGGGGCGGCACGTTTTCGGCGGCGCACCGTGTGGAACGCAGGACATGGGCGGCATTGGCTGGCCACGTGGCCGCGCTAACTGGTAAACCCCCGGTTCAGTTTTACGAGGAGTTTGGGAGGGCCGTCCCTGCGATTCTCCGATCGTCCTATCCGACAACCTTCCGGAAACTTCTCACCGTGGGGGAATTCGTCCAGACGGCCACGGCACTCGACTATTCTGTTCTTTTTCCGCTCCTGAACAGCGAAGCGGCGGCGCACCTGTGGAATACCCGTGAACAGGGGCGGGAAACCGCTTTCGGGCCGGTTCCGGATCCTGTGTCTGCCGCCTATCTGCGGGGCATTGTGGAAGGCATTGCCATCCTGCTCGGGGAACCGGTTTCGGTTCGTACGACAGGAATGGAGCCGGATATTCGCCTGATGTTCGTCACCGGAGGGTCCCTGGGATCACCCGATCCGCTGAAGGCCGCGAGACTTTCCTGACAGTGCCCTCGGCAAGAACCAGTGCCTTTCTGATAAGAACACTTACCGCCGGTGGCGTTCTGAAAGCTGAATATTCGGTGCCTGCCAGCTCTCGCGGCAGGTACCTGAGCCGGTAAACATGAAGCCGGATTGTCCGGTGGGTAAGCCGGTGCTCAATCTCGCCCAGAAAAAGTCCACCTTTTGGCTCATAGTGCCGCTCCAGTGTTGGCAGCTCCCATAGCCCGGAAAACAGTCCTTTCATTGGCCGTTGCCGGTACAAGAAACCTCCACGGCCACCCGGTACCAGGAATGCGGTCCAGCGAAGCACGGGAATGGTGCGGACCGGTCTGGAATCCCTTTTGCTGGCAACGCCGGGCAAAAGGATCCTTTCTCTGGAAGTACACATTACCGAAACAGGACACTCATTGCAGTGCGCTATCTGTGGCCGGCAAACAGTGGCGCCCAGTTCCATGAGCGCCTGGTTGAATTCGCCCGGATTTTTTTTTGGAACAACCGGCTTCAGGATTTCAGTGATGCCGCGCCGCAGAATGGGATCACTTGAGTGGCCCGATAATCCCAACACACGGGAAATCACGCGGGCAACATTGCCGTCTACGGCAGGAACTGCTTCGCCAAAGGCAATACTCGCAACGGCTCCTGCCGTATAGGGCCCAAAGCCTGGTATTTCACCCAGCCGGTCACATGTGCAGGGGAGCTTTCCTCCATGCTGCCTGACGATGATGCCAGCAGCCCGGTGAAGCGTACGGGCACGGCCATAGTAGCCCATTCCCTGCCAGTGCATGAGTACGTCATCCAGTCCGGCCGCCGCCAGCGTCTCAACGTCCGGAAAGTGGCGCATCCAGGGTTCATAGTAGGACAGGACTGTCGCCACTTGAGTCTGCTGAAGCATCACCTCGCTTATCCAGATGGCATATGGATCAAGGGTGCGGCGCCAGGGCAGATCCCGTTTCCGGAGCCGGAACCACCCCCGGAGGGCCCGCCGGAACTCTCGGCTGCGCAACGGATCAGTGGGCGCCGTCATGCGGGAAGTGTGGTCAGTTGGTCGGCATGGTTGCCGGTTTCCAGGGTGCGATTTCAGGCAGTTCGAAACCGATAAGCTCGGAATCGTGGTGGGGGCCATTATCGCTTGCAATGAACAGAACGGCACCACGGCCGTGGGCCGGATCGGCCGGAACAATCGCAAGTCCTTCGGCGCTTCCGAACCGAACGGCACTTCCCCGTTCTTCAAACTTGCCGAGATAGCTCCAGAGTCCAAGCAGCCGGGGTTCGGTAGACCATTCCAGCGCCGCCACCAGCCGTGAGTGGCGAAGCAGCACCCATAGCCGGTTATGCTCCGGTTGCCAGGCAAGATCCGTAACCGATCCGGTTTTGCACAATTGCCCGGAATTGAGTGCGTCCTGGCGGGGAACACCGGGACACAAGAAGCGCTCGCCCAGCACGTTCCGGGTTCGGGGACCCGTTTCGGCGGCAGGAGTTTTGCGTTGCGTCAGCATGTAGCGGGTTACCTGCTGTTCAAAGGCGGTCTGGCTGAACCGCATAAGGCGGTCCGGTTTTTCCTCTTTCCGGACAATTTCGGTCGGGCACCGCTCATTGGCGCTGAAGAAAATACGGCCCTCCGGCCCGCCACCCACAGCGAGCCCTTCTATCGACGCGTTTGTCCGCCTGCCTGCACATTCAATTGCGGAGCCCTCATCGCCGATGGGCTGGGGAAGGCCGACAATCTCATCGACCTTCCGGTTTTCCAGGTCGAGCCTCCATGCCTGGCGCACAAGTTCCGACGCTACCCATAGACGCACGCCGTGCCCTTCAGGTTGAACGCTCACCGCTTCAAGGTCCGGCCATTCTGCCCATTTGGAATCCCGCTGTTTCGGTAGCTCGAAGGCCGACAGGTCATGGGCCTCGGCATTGAACATGTCCGCACCAAGCGGATCACCAAGGAAGGCAAGCTTCAGGCGCCGGCCGTCGTTGATCATCCAGATACCGCGGTTGACCGGATCCCATGCAAGCCCCGAAACCTCCTGCATTTTGAGCGTCCGGCGCCTGACCTCTTTCAGGCGTCCGACGCCATCGTAGCGGTCAGTCCAGTCGTAATAGTGCTCAGACGTTGCCTGGTAAGCGGCCGTGCAACCGGAACAGAAAATTGCAGCCAGAACCAATAGCTTACCCAAGTATCACCATCCTGACATCGTTCAGGTTGCTGCCCGTTGCTCCGGTCGTGACGAGTCCGCCGGTATCGGCGAAAAAACTGTAACTGTCGAAACGGGCCAGAAAAGCAGCCGGATCCAGCCCCCGCTGACGCGCCAGTTCATATGACCGGGAATCGACCAGTGCACCGGCAGCGGTAGAGAGGCCATCACGGCCATCAGACCCGGCCGAGAGTAGCACCCAAGGGCCGGTCCGCAACCGGTCTGCCCCTGTACGAACCAGAAATTCCAGTGCATAGTGGGTATTCCGTCCGCCTGATCCAGTCCCGGCCACCTTTACCGAGAGTTCTCCCCCGGAAAGCAGGATCACCAGTCCCTCCGGGATTTCACGCCGAAGGCGCTCGACGGCTTCGAGATGTGATTCCACCGCAGCGGAAACGGTGTCCTGCTCATTTTCCCCGATAATCGTGGAATACCGGGCATCACGGAATTGCGACTCGATCGCCTTGAGAAGTGTGTGGCTATCGGCCAGCACAAGATGTGTAGGAGTAATCCGGCCGTCCCCGGGCTTTAGCGTTTCGAGATCGTCAGGTGGCGTTTGATTGAAAAACAGCTTCTTGATGTCCTCCGGCAGCCGGCCACCGAGCTGGTACCGGTCAAGGATGGACCGGGCATCGGCAACAGTCGTTGGATCGGGGATGAAAGGCCCCGACCCTATGGTTGTGAGGTCATTGCCGGGAACATCGGATATCAGCAGGACGATGATCTGGATGCCGGACGGTGATGCCTTGAGCAATCCGCCGCCGAGCGGCGGGCAGAGGTGCTTTCGGACGGTGTTGATCTCGTTGATACGGGCTCCAGATTCCAGGAGCAGCCGGGTGGCGACCGCAAGATCAGAAACAGAAAACCCTGTCCGCGGCATTCCCAGGAGCGCACTTGTTCCGCCGGAAAGCAGAACCAGAAGCGAGGCACCCTCGGCGGGCAAGGCCGCCATCCAGTCGAAGGCCGCGAGTCCAGCGGCAGCAGACCGGTCTGATGGCAGGGGATGGCCTGATTCGATCCATTGAACCGATTGGGTGCCGAGAGCTGCAGGCCGTGCAGTACCGTCCGGAACGATACATAAGGTGCGGGCAAGTCGCGCACTCAAGACATGGGTAGCCGCTTCCGCCATCCGGGCAGCTGCTTTTCCACACGAAAAAACATGAACCGGCTCTTCACTTTCCACCAGCTCTCGCAAGTCGAACTGCCCCTTGAACGGCGGTTCCAGCATAAGTGCCTCGAGAACAAGCCGTTCAGGCCGTACCTGATCAAGCCCGGCATGGAACGCCTCCAAGGCACGGGATTTCAGCTGGTCTAGGGAAATGGACACGGAAAACTGGTCCTGCGGCACGGCCGGTCAGTCAGCCGGCATCTCATCGCCGGATTCGCGGAGCAGCTTGGCGAATATCTCCTTGTCGATGGCCTTTTCATAAGCGGCGAGCGGTGTAATGCGGCCTTCCTTCACGTAGGTCATCAGGGCCTGGTCCATCGTCTGCATGCCCATGGCGGTGCCGGTTTGGATCATCGAGTTGATCATGGCTATCTTGCCTTCACGAATCAGGTTCCCGAGTGCCGAGGTGGAAATAAGAATTTCGTTGGCCGCGCAGCGGCCCTTGCCATCAGCAGTCTTGCAGAGCTGCTGGGCGACGACTGCCTTGAGCGAATCGGCCAGCATCACGCGCACCTGAGGCTGTTCATCGGCCGGAAATGCGTCGATGATCCGGTCGATGGTCTTGGCCGCCGAGTTGGTATGTAGTGTCCCGAAAACGAGAATACCCAGTTCGGCAGCCGCCAGTGCCAGCCGGATTGTCTCCAGATCACGCATTTCGCCCACGAGCACGATGTCAGGGTCTTCACGTGCAGCCATCTTGAGTGCGGAGGCGAATGACTTGGTGTGCGTTTTCACTTCGCGCTGCGTGATAATGCACTTCTTGTTCGGGTGTACGAATTCGAGCGGATCCTCGATGGTAATGATATGGGCTTCGCGGGTTTCATTGATGTAATCGATCATCGCCGCGAGCGTGGTGGACTTGCCCGAACCTGTGGGTCCGGTCACGACCACAAGTCCCCGGGGGATGTCGGCAATTTTCCGGACAACGGGCGGGAGCCGGAGCTGATCGATGGTGAGAATCTTGGTCGGAATGATCCGTAGTACGCCTCCAAGACCGCGGTTCTGGTTCAGCAGGTTCACGCGGAACCGGGCCGATCCGTCCGGCAGTTCATAGGCGCAGTCCAGATCGAGATGCTCGCGGATCGTGTTTTTCTGGTTTTCGTTCAAGAACCCGGTGAGGAGTTCGGCTGATTCTTCAGGCGTCAAAACAGGCTCGCCATCGATCGGCAGCAGATCACCGCGCAGGCGGAGCAGGGGCGGCTTGCCGATAAACATATGAAGGTCGGAAGCCTCTTTTTCAATCATGGTCCGGAGCAGCCTATCGATCTTGTTCATGTGTGGGAATCCTTAATATGAAACGAGCTCAGCCGGAACAGATCGTGAGCTCACCCGACACCAGGTTTTGTCGCACGGCCCGGAATTACGCCCGGAGCAGGGGAGGCCGGTTTGGAGGGACTTGTCGGCGCACCGGCGGGCGGCCGGGCAGGACTGCCGGATGCTGACGCCGGTGTGGCGCTGGGGATTGCTCCCTCGGGTTCAATGGCCGCTTTCGGAGCGAACTGTGCGAAGGTCTTGGGGTTTGCCGCATTTTTGATGGCGATTTCAGGTGTGATTTTGCCGGCGCGCAAAAGGTCCATCAGCGTATCGTCCATGAGCCGCATGCCCCGATTTTTTCCGGTCTGCATGAGGTTTGGTATCTGGAAGGTCTTGCCGTCCTTGATGAGGTTGCCGAGCTGGAGGCTCCCAAGCAGCAGTTCATAAGCGAGCACCATGCGTCGCCCGTCGGCCGAGGGCAGAAGCCGTTGCGTAAATACCGCTTTTAGTGACTCTCCCAGCATGGCACGGATCTGGTTCTGCTGGTTCGATGGATAGGAGTCTATGATCTTGTCCACGGTCTTGTGGGCCGAGGAGGTGTTCATCGAACCGATAACGAGATGTCCCGTCTCGGAAGCACTGATCGCCAGGGAGATTGTTTCGAGATCGCGGAGTTCGCCTACCATGACGACATCGGGGTTTTCACGAAGCGCGGCCTTCAGCGAGTTGGCATAGGATTTGGTGTGCAGCCCGATCTGCCGCTGGTTCACGGCACCTGCCTTGACCGGATGAACATATTCGATCGGTTCCTCAACCGTGAGCACATGATGGGCCCGGTTCGTATTGATATAGTCCACCAACGCGGCAAGCGTCGTCGACTTGCCGGAACCCGCCCCGCCCGTGATCAGCACCAGCCCTTGGTGATTTTCGGACACCTTCTTCATTACTTCCGGAATGCCGAGATCCGCGAATGAAGGAAGATGGGCCTTGATAACGCGGAAGCAGATGTCGATCCCCTTTCGCTGCACGAAAGCATTGCCACGGAACCGGGCGAGATCAGGTATTGAGTAGGCGAAATCCAGGTCCATGGTAGACTCGAATTCGCGTATCTGTTCTGGAGAAAGAATCTCATAGAGCAGGGCTTTTGTCTGGGCGGCATTCAGGTCGGCAAACTTGAATTTCTTGAGTTGGCCGAACTGACGGACGACGGGTGGCGAACCCACGGAGACGTGAAGATCACTTGCCGCCATCTCTACGGCTTTCTTGAGAAATGCATCGATCTTGGCCATAACGGCGTAACGCCCCCTGTGGTCCCAAAGCTGAGTGGCGACAGTCTGAAACGAGTATGACCGGACGGCAATGAAGAACCGGCGTAAATTCCCCGTCAAAGGCCCGCGGTTCGTGGCTGCACTGGATGTGGGTGGCACGAACATGCGGGCGGCGATTTCGGGCAGGGACGGGCGGGTGCTCGGCCGGGTCGAGCGATCCTCGCGGGTGCTTGAAAACCCTTCACGGGCGGCCGGAGAACTGGCCCGGCTTGTTCGGGAAGCGGCGGGCGAGGCGGGCGTCACGCTGCCAGAGCTGGTTGCCGTCGGAATGGCGGTGGCAGGCGGCGTGGATGCTCACAAGGGGATCGTTACCCAGTGTCCGCAGTTTTCAGCGTGGCGGAACCTGAAGCTTCAGGACCAGCTGATGAAAGCCCTCAAGCTGCCGGTAGTGATCATTAACGATGCTGATGCGGCTCTGGCCGGCGAACAGTGGCTCGGCAGCGCAAGAGAAATTGAAACAGTGGCGGGTATTTTCATGGGTACCGGACTTGGTGGTGCGCTGATTCTGGATGGCAGGCTCTGGCACGGGCCGTCAGGAATGGCCGGCGAGTTTGGACACCTGCTGTATGATCCCCAGGGCCGCCGCTGCAACTGTGGCCAGATTGGCTGCTACGAGACGGTCGCCTCGGGGACTGGAGTGAAAAACTCCTTCGCCGATATTGTTGCACAGGGAACGAGGTCTCGTCTCGCCAGACGGTTTCGTGAAGCCCCTCGCGAGATCACTGCACAGACGATTGCCCGGGCTGCCATGCAGGGGGATCCTGCTGCTGTAGAGGCATGGGACCGGCTGGCCGATGCGTTGGGGGCACTTCTGTCGGCACTTGTCATGGGGCTGTCGGTGGACCGGTTTGTGATCGGCGGCAAGATAGCACTCGCCTGGCCGCTATTCGCCCGACGGGCAGACAAGGTGATGCGTGAGCGCAGTTTCCGTTATCCTGCCCGGCGGGCGCGGATTTTCAGGGCCCGGCTGGGTGATAACGCCGCACTTGCCGGTGCGGCGGGGCTGGCTTGGAAAGCAGCGGCCCAAACATCGAAGTAGAGGGAGCATTCCATGCCTGCATCATTCGATTTTTATTACGACCTCGTGAGCCCTTATTCGTACCTTGCAGCGACACAAATCAAGGGGCTCTGTGACCGGACTGGCGCCCATTGCCGCTGGCGGCCGTTTTTTCTGGGTGGAGTCATGCAGGCGACGGGTAACAAACCGCCGCTTCAGGTCTATATACCGCCCAAGCAGAAGTGGGCGATACAGGATCTCGCCGACTGGGCGGATTATTATGGGGTACCGTTCCGGTTTCCTGCAGGAGCTTTCCCGTTTAATACACTCACCGTACAACGCATGCTGACGGCGGTGGGTGAAGCCGATGAAACCAGGGTGGGCCCCTTTTCGCTTGCTTTGTACCGGGCGCTCTGGGCTGAGGGGAAAACGATCGAATCCCCGGAGATTTTCGGCGAAATTGCCGGTTCGCTTGGGCTGGATGGTGCGCAACTTCTTGCCCGTGCGAGCGACCCTGTGATCAAGGAAAAGCTCAAGAGCGTTACCGACGAGGCTGTAAGGCTTGGTGCCTTTGGGGCTCCTACTTTCGTTGTGGGAAGCAGGCTTTACTGGGGCAATGACCGTTTGCCGATAGTTGAAAAGGCACTTTCCAAGCAGGGATAAGCCAGACCAAAGCACACTTATTTAATCAATAATTTCAGTTTGTTAGAAAGATTCTGCTTGCTCATTCGGTTTATATACGTATACTTCTCTCATGCTGACCAAACGGCAAAGGGAAGTCCTAGATACCATCGAACAGCTGGCGAAGGACAACGGTTATGCGCCGAGCTACCGGGAAATCGCCGACGAACTGGGCATCAGTGCACTTTCGACTGTGCAGCAGCACGTGGAGGCTCTTCAGGCCAAGGGGTTTCTGAAAAAGTCATGGAACCACAACCGCTCGATTGAGCTGGTGGAAAAGCCTGACGCCCCGAAGGCAGTGGCCCTGCCACTTCTCGGTGTTGTGGCCGCAGGCCAGCCGATTCAGGCAGTCGAGCAGACCGAGACGTTGAATGTTCCCGCCGACTTGCTTGGCCGCGGGGATCATTTTGTGCTCCGTGTCCGGGGTGATTCGATGATAGAGGACGGAATCCACAACGGCGATCATGTCATTTGCCGTAAAGCCCAGACTGCACAGCCGGGCGAGACGGTCGTTGCATTGATCGGCAATGACCAGGTGACACTGAAACGGTTTTACCGGGAAGGTACGTCAGTGATCCGGCTGGAGCCGGCAAATGCGCGGATGGAGCCGATCCGTGTCAATGCCGAGGATTGCGAACTGCAGGGAGTTGTGGTTGCAGTCCTAAGGAAATACTGACCGCATGGGCCAGATCAGAAAATGCGCTTGCCGGATCGTCTGCCAGTAGAACGGCGCCAGTCACCGCAACCCCTGCGGCTCCCGCATTGATTGCCCTATCTGCATTTTCAGGAGTTATTCCTCCCAGTGCGAGAGTTGCCACTGGGCTTTTACCGGCCAGCAGACCCCATTTCGCCGTCCCAAGCGGCCGGCGTTGATCGCCGGGCTTGCTTAAGGGCCGCGCAAAGGGCGAGAGCAGCACGAAATCGGCATCCCTGCCCCGGCGGAGCTCGCCAGCGGAATGTGCTGAATAGCCGATGACCAGCTTAGGAAAGGCCCGGCGGACTACCGCGGCTGGCAGTGTATCGGGACCGAGCTGCACTCCCGCTGCCGCTGCTGCCATTGCCACATGCGGGCGCCCATTTACCAGCAGAAATGCGTGTGTCGCCAGTTCTCTTGCGTGAAGATACAGCTGGCGGTCGGTTTTTGCCTTGTCCCGTAACTGAAGGGCGAGCAGGAGCCCGTAACCATGTGCGATTCGTACAAGCCGTCGGACGAGCGCCGGAGGCAGTTCGGTAATGGTTCCGGTCAGGAGGATGTCTGGAACGAATTTCACGTGCGTGGAATTCAGGAGGAGATCATCCCGTCAAATGGACTGCTGGCATTGGCGTATAGTTTTTTACCCATTCTGCCGGCGTGATAGGCGAGCCGGCCGGCACAAGTCGCGAGCTTGACTGCTTCGGCCATTTTCTCGGGGTTTCTGGCTGCTGCAATGGCGGTATTGACGAGGAGCCCGTCCACGCCAAGCTCCATGGCGATAGCGGCGTCCGAGGCGGTGCCTATCCCGGCATCCACGATTACTGGCACATTGACCTGCTCCTTGATGATCCGGATATTGTAGGGATTGCGGATCCCAAGGCCGGACCCGATCGGGGCGCCGAGCGGCATCACTACTGGGCAACCAAGATCAATGAGGCGCTTGGCCGTGATGAGATCGTCGGAGATATAAGGCATCACGGTGAAGCCTTCCTTCACCAGGATTGCAGCAGCTTTCACGGTTTCGGCATTATCTGGGAACAGGGTTTCCCTGTCGCCAATCACCTCGAGCTTTACAAGATCGCTCATTCCCGCTTCACGCCCAAGCCGCGCATATCGGACCGCCTCATCGGCTGTGAAGCAGCCCGCGGTATTAGGCAGCAGCGTGAATTTTTTGGGATCAATATAGTCCAGAACGTCACCTGTGCCGCGCTGCAGGTTCACCCGCCGCACGGCAACGGTTACCATTTCTGCGCCGGAAGCCTCGTGAGCGCGGCGCATGATTTCAAGGTTTTCAAATTTTCCTGTTCCCACGATCAACCGGGAGTTGAACCGGTATTTTCCGATGACAAGGGGATCGTCTGTGCCGGTAGCTGCCGTCATGGACGTTGAAAGTAATGGGCAACGAGGGGGCGGGCAAACGCGGGGCCGTGAATGCCGCCGGTTATTTCTTCCCGCTGGCGATCCGGGCGAGACTGTCCTTGGTTTCCTGGGTTTCCCGCTCACGTTGTTCGACAAAACTCATGATCACCTCAAGGATCTGCGGGTGGGTCATGATCATTTCGTTGAAGGCGGCTTTCGGCAGCTTGAGGAAGATGGAATCGGTAAGTGTCCGGACCGAGGCGGAACAAACGGTCCGCTTGACGAGCGAGTACTCCCCGAAGAATGAACCTTCGCTCAGGTTTGATATGGTCACTTCACCGTTCCCGGACGGATCATTGATGAAAATCTCCACTTCACCCCACTGGATGAGGTAGAGACCATCTCCATCGGTTCCTTCCTTGAGTACAACCGTTCCCTTTGGCCTTTTCTCCATGGTGAACTTGGAGACGAGAGACCGCCGGTCGTCGATGGAAAGCGGCTGAAACAGCGGGGACTGGAGCAGGAGATTCGCCAGGATTCGCTTTTTGTAGAAATCCCACAGCACCTCCATGATTTTGGGGTGCTTGGCCCCCAGCTCGTCCAGATCGGCTTTATTGATCTCGAGAACCTCGACATCCGTAAGCGCGCCAATGGATGCCTTGCGCTCGGAATTGGTTAGCACGGCGAACTCGCCGAAAAACGATCCTTCCTTGCCTTCCTTGATCGTGGCGAGCTTGCGGGACTTTCCGTCCTCGCCCGTGCGGTAAACCAGGACCTCTCCCGAGACCAAAACATAGAATGAATCTCCCGGGTCACCTTCCTGGATAATCCGGGTTTTCGCCTTGAACTGGCGGAAGTGGCACTTCTCGATCAGCGCCTTGAATTCCTCGGGTGGCAGATCGCTGAATAGCGGCACCTCGGGGAGTGCCTCGTCGATCGGCGTGATTTCCTCGATCAGGTCAGCCGAATCGGGTTCGGCTCCGGTATCGAGATCCGAGGTATCGGTTGAAACGGTCGAGACGTCTTCAGGCGATTCCGTTTCGACTGCGTCTGCCGCGACTACCTCCGAAGCATCCGGTTCGGGCTCAGGCTCGGTGGTATCCGTTGCAGTGGCGATTTCAGGCAGGTCGCTGCCCGGCGCAGATGTGGCCGCTGGCGGTGCCGATGTGGCCGGGGCAGAACCCGGCGCACTGATGCCCCGCTTCGAATACAGCTCGGCCAGCATGTCCAGAGTACTCTGATGGCTCTTGTCGATTTCAAGGATCATCTTGAGCGTGGAGATTGCTTTGAGAAGAAAGCCTGAACGGGCATAGAAGTCGGAAATCTGCGTCAGAACGGCGATGGCTTCAGCCCGCTTGTTTAGGCGCTTGTAGCACTCGGCGAGCTTCATCATTGAACGGTCGTCCCGCTTGTCCACCTTGAGGACTTCGCGGTACTTTTCGAGGGCCTTGTCGAACTTTCCCTTCTGGAAAAGCTTGAACGCCTCGTCCTTCAGCTTGGCCTTATCGACTGCCACGGGCGTCCTTTCTCAGGGCTACCAGCCGGTCCCGGAGCCAGGCTTCCAGAGCCATCCGGCCGGCGGGTGCCATGGAGGTGAACTCAAGGCCCATGCCTGGCTGCATCCGGCCGAGGGAATCCTCGTCAGAAACCCTTACCACGACTGCACTCGCTTCTGTCGGGACATCACTGTCGGGCAGCCTGAAAGCGAGTTTCAGGATAGAGCCCACTTCCAGCAACAGTTCGCTCTCCAGAAACACGCCGCCGAGCGACAGGTTTACCGATGTAAAAAGCAGGTGCCCTTCGCCTTCGGCTTCGGTGATCTGGACCGTAACACGGCAGGGAAGCCGTGTATAGCGTCTGCGGCCCGTTTTAACGGGCCCGGTTCCTGTGCTGGCCTGAGTCGCCACCTTTACAATCCTTCTTTCCGGACGCCCCGGCGTGCGGAGATGATCCGCTCGTAAGCCTTGCCAGCGGCGGCTGTCAACAGCAGCAGTTCGCCCATGTCGGCCTCAATATCCTTTGCCTGCCCGTTGTCGAGGTACAGGAGATTGGCAGCGCGATCGCCAGCCAGAACCGGGACGATGAGGGCACCAGCCGGTCGCTCGCCGCCGGTGAGCCTGACAAAAAGGTCGTTGGTGTCTGTGCGTGGCACCGGCCCCAGATAGCAGGCCGCTCCATAGGTGAAGTTCCGGAATACCGATGGCTTGGCCAGATCAAGCTCAATCGAAGGAACCGATTCCGGGCTGATCGAGGAACCAATGCCCTCGATGCCCTTCAGCGCGTGGCCGCTTGGGTAAAAAAGCAGCGCCCGGCGGGCAATTCCGATGCCGTATCCGAGAAGGGCGCGTACCACTTCGCGGGGGTTCTGTGTTTCCTCGCACTTGGCGACCGCCTGTGGCCGCTCGAGCGGCAGTATCGGCTCGGGTGGCAGGGCCTTTTTGGTAAGCCCGATGGCAGCACCCCGGATTACGGGAGACTTGATAACCGGTGTCCGCGGAAGATTCTCGAAAAGCTTGACGATCCGGTCTTTTTCGCTGGGGATACGAAACGGACCGGGGCCCGGAGTCCCAGTGACCTTCAGGCCGACAGGACTGTTTTTCGGTCCCCCCGGACCCTTTGACCCCGAATCCGACATGAAGGATAAAGTGCTTGGGCGGGGCCTCCGGAGTCAACTGGAAAGGGCTTTTAGCAACGGTATTTCAGTCCAAGACGTAACGGGCCATGACGTGGTAAAATGAGCGTCGATGGCAGGTATCTGTCTGTCGTAGGCTGGGGTTTCAAGCAGTAATGAACCGGCTTTCTGGCATATCCTTCGGTGGGCCCGGCAAGATGGCGGCCATTGTGATGGTTGCAGGCTTGTGGCTGAATGTTCCGCCGGCCAAGGCTTTCCTGCCTGTCTTTTCGGATGTCGGTTCCAGCACACTGTACATGACGGTTCCGGGCGAACGGCTGGATGCCCTGGTGGGCGCGCCGGTTGCGGAATTGCGCCTCTTTGCGGCACCGGAAGGCAAGGTCGAAATTATCCCGTTCCAGGTCGATTCCCGTCCTGATGGGAAACAGTATGCGTGGGATTCGGACCCCACAAGAATATCCGATCGTATCGGCAGGGCAGACGAACTCCTGTTCATGATACGGGATTGTGGTCCACGGCTTGCTCCGGAACGATGGCCGACAGGTGCCCAGGATGTGCTGGAACTGCTCGTTGCCCACCCGGACGGGCGGCTTGGCTACGTCTATGCAGCACGTTTTGGTAATCCGCCGCCTCTTTCTGCCCGGACCTATGTGACCTACGACGCGGCACGGGACCATGTTTCCTCATCCGCATGGACCATACGGTACCGCAAGGATAACCCGCTCGTTTTCGATGATGTGATTTACCGGGATCTGACCGGCCGGACTGACGAAACCATCGCCGACGGCATGCGGATCCGGGTCAAGGCGCGCACACTCGGGACGATGCTCACGCTGACCCGAAACGAGGACGAGTTCCGCAGCAAATTGCTGGGCTACCGCGCCGGTCCTATCCGGGTTATCCGCTACGTGGAGCTTTACTTCGATCTGGGCCCAATTCCCCTGACGACCATGTATGCCCGTTTCGATATCTCGGCCCGCATGTTTGAGGCGCAGGTGTCGTTCCAGCTTTCGGTGGCGGTGAATGCGCTGCTGGACGATCTTTCTGCAATTGTTGGCGTCGACTACCTGGACCTGAAAGGCGTTACCTTTTCGACAGCCGCCGAGCCGGCAGGACGGCCCATCACGGGCAACAGTGCGCCCGAGGGCGTGTTCATTCCCTACGGCAAGGAGGAATGGTTCACCCTGTCCGGGCGGGGCCTGTACCAGTTCAATTTCCTGGATTTCGAGCCGGGACTCAAGCTCGAAAACAATGCCTTTCTGCGTGATGGACCTGATCCGAATCCACCTGAGCGGTTTCGCGGGCAGTTTCCGCTTTCCGGCTACTCGATCAGCCGGTGGACTGGTGTCGGGACCCGCCGCCATTCGTTCCGGATTGTCATTACCAATCTGGAAGGAGTGCCTTCGGGCGGTGGCAGCGCCATGTACCGGCTTTATCGCAACCTGCCCACGTCGGCAGTTGTCCGTCCCGGGCCCACGAAGGTGGTTGTGGCTGCTGCTGGTGCCGATGCGGAGCGGTTGCGTTCATTGGTGGCGGCGGGCGGATATGAAATCTCCGTCAGGGGGAAAGATGCGCTCCCGATCGAACCCCGGAGCGATCTGTACGTTCTGGGCGGTCATCCGGCAACGAGCCCGCTCCGGAACCTGCTTCAACTCAGCCGGATTCCGGTTATCGACTGGAATCCGGCCGGCAAGGTCACTGATCCGGGTGAAGCCCGGCGGGGACTTCGGCTCGTGGTGGGCGGACTTCCCGAGCCGGCAGTGCTGGGACGGGTTTTGCTGGCGAGCAAGCCCGGCGCACCAGTGGTAATGCTGGGACAGTTTGATTCCGGATGGGCCGGCGAACTGGAGAGGAGCCTCGGTGCGGTAAAGACTGAACGGGTTCCCAAGGGCCAGTTGCCGGATGGCACTCGCGAGACGGTCGTACTGCTCGCACCGGATTTGGCACCTGACGTTGTGGGGAAACTTTCGGACCAGGCAGTACAGCAGGGGCTCCTGCTGTTTGCACTCAGCCGCGAGGCAGTCGATGCGGGAGCGGCGCTGGGCTATGTTTCGCCACTGGACGGTCCGCAACAGGTGGTTCCATCGGTCATCCAGGCATGGATCCGTGGAACTGCTACCGCGGAACTGCGTGATACACGTGAACTGGTGGTGAACCGTACGGTTGTCCGCGCCCAGCGTACCCAGCTTCCTGCTGGCATCCTCCAGCTCGCCAAACCGGTGAACTGAACGGGCTTATTCCGGCTCCGGACCGGGTCCTCCGGCTTCCCACCAAGAAGGAAAGAGCCGACGGTAGTTACGCTGCCCGAACCGCCTGTCGATGAGCAGGAGTTCGCCCTTGTCCGTTTCCGAACGGATCAGCCGTCCTGCGGACTGAATCACACGGATCATTCCGGGATACAGGTAAGCATGCTCGAATCCGCTGCCAGGGGATTTTTCCTCCCAGTAAGACTTTTCCAGCTCCTGTTCAGGGCCCGGCTTCGGCAGGCCCGGCCCGATGATGGCGGCACCCACGAGATGCTCGCCGGGCAAATCCACGCCCTCGGCGAAAATGCCACCCAATACCGCCCACAGCACAATATCTCCCGACCGCGCGGCCAGATCGCGGAGAAACCGCTCGCGGCTGGCATCGTCCATCCGTTCGGTCTGGAACAAAAAGCGCTTGTCCGGGATCGGTCCTGTCGCATCGTGAAGGCTGGCGAGGTAGTCGAAGCTGGGGGCGTAGACCACCCGGTTTCCGGGGCGTGCGAGAAACTCCCGCAAACGGCGGCCGATCTCTGGCAGCGTGCGCGACCGGTCGCGCCATGCGGTGGACAGATTCGCATCCACTTCAACCGTGAGGTTTCCGGATGGAAAAGGAGAAGGAAGCTGAATCGTTTCGGCTGTTTCCGGAAGCCCCAGTATTTCCCGGAAATAGTCCATTGGAGAGAGTGTGCCGGACATGAGAACCGATGCTGCTACGGAGTCCCACCGGCCGGAAAGAAACCGTGAGGCATCAAGACAGTACAGTGATATCTGGCCGCCGCTGTCGGGAGTCCACAGGGCACGGGTTTCGTTGCCGGCGTCGGCGAGCGTCCGGACGAACTTCGACGCCATGGCGAAGGCGTCTACGGCCGGATCGTGGGGTCTGACTACCGTCTGGCGTTTTCGCTCGACAAGGTATGAAAGAAATGTCTGCTCGATCTGGCGCATGACTGTCTGAAAAGTGTCTGCTTCCGGCCGGGCGATATAGTTCCCCCGGTTACCGGGATCCTCGACACCGCAGCTTTCGGGGTCGCGGACCAGGCGGGCAAGACTCATGAGACTTGCCGACAGTTCCCGTGCGGCGGATGACTGCACAAGACGGTCGAGCGGGGAGTCAAAAAGCCCTGGTGCCCGGTCTGCACCGCGCTTCAGCCGGCCCTGCCGCACCGGCTCTTCAGGACGTGGCGAAAGGATGTTCGTGGCCAGCTGCTCCAGCTCCGATGCAGCGAGTACGGGCGACCGGTATCCGCGTGCCCGGGCAGGTAGTGCGTGGGCCTCATCAACAATAAGGATCGAACGGGCAGCGAGATCGGGATCGGCCAGCTCAGCCAGCATCACACCGGGATCAAAGGCATAGTTATAGTCGCAGACGACCGCTTCCGATTCCCAGGCGAGATCGAGTGACATCTCGAACGGGCAAAGTGTGTGTTCGTGTCCCTTGTCCAGCAGCAGGTCGCCAGTGATGACGCCATGCTCCAGCAGCTTGGCGGGGAAATCCAGTTCCGCCATCCGCTCGCCGTAGTTTTTCAGATATGGGCAGAACTCCGGATCACAGATTACCGTGTCATTCAGGCACATCTTTTCCTTGGCCCGGATTTGCACGATCCGGAGGGGGTCTTCGGATTCAAGCCCGGAGACTTCGCGGATCTTCGCGACCGTTTCCAGCGCCATTTTCTGCTGGGTTCCCTTGGCAGTGACAAAAAAGACCTTGCAGTTCTGTACGAGAGCGGAGGCGAGCGATCCCCAGAGTGACGCTGCTGTTTTGCCGAGCCCGGTGGGTGCCTCGACGATCAGTGTGCCGCCTGTTCTCGCCGTACTTTGTATGGTTTTCGCGAGATCATCCTGCCGCAGCCGGTAGTCTGGAAACGGAAACCGGAGGCGTGCCGCGAGGCTTCGCCGGCGAGTGGCGGTTTCCAGCGATGCCTCGATCTTCCGGATGACCCGGTCCAGCAAGGCGCAGATATGCCGGTCCAGGTCGGCACCGGATTCCGCAATTGGGATTATCCGGCTGGTGCCGTCGAGCAGCGAAACGAGAACAAGGGTTGCGTCGGCATCACCCCGCCCGCACATGCGCCACATCCACCGGTACAGACGAACCTGGTCAGCCCAGCCGGAAAGTTCACCGGAAGCGAGGCCCGACATCTCTGCCGCCGTGAGGAAGACCGACTTGATCTCCTCGATGATCGTGCCTTCGGGCCGCTCGATCACCACATCGATCCGGCCGTCGATTTTCAGGGTGAAACCCCGGATGCTGGTTTCGTGGCTCACGGCCACTTCCTTACGGAATCCGGGCCGGCCGGCTGTTTCCTTCTGGTAGCGGCTGTGAACTTCCTGGCCGAGGCGTGCGCGGGCGAAGGCGGGAGTTGTCGGCCGCGCCGTGCTTTCGGACGCCAGGGAGATCACATCATGGACCGACAGGCTGATGACGTGAGGGTCGTCGCTATCGAAAAGCGCAAAGCTCATCCAGGCCGAATGTACACCAGCGAAAAGCTCAAAGCTGAAACCGGTTTATACCAAGTACAATGGAAAATTGCCGGGGATCCGAAACGAACCCCCAGCTACGCCTATTGCGGTGAGATAAGCCTGAAAACCAGATGGGTAAAAAACTAGGGCTCCAGCGCCTCGGCGTTGACTGTGTAATCACTATTTTCAAGCACATCAGCGATTTCGTCACAGTATTCCGTGGCTGAATCAACGTCATGTGCAATTCCATCGGTAATTACGAAGTCAAAATCCACAACTTCAGCGAGAACACTCCAGTGTCGAGCCTTCGCCGCTTCGACGGTTCCATTGTATGTCGCATATATCCGGCATTCGATTAAATCATTTCCGGTCAGCAGATCGGTACATGAAATATCATCGTCAAGTACATCCTCGTCTGTAATCGGAGCTTCACCTCCGGCCAGATCCAAACAAAAGAGATCAATAGCTGCAGCGTCTATCCTCTCATCGGATAGGCCCGGGGGAATGGTCTCCAGGAATTGATAGGTAATGTTCAGAATCCCGCACATGTCTGTTTCGTTCAATGGGTCGGTATTGTTGGCGCAGATTCCGCTCGTCTGCCGACTTCCTGACCCTCCACCACATGCAGAAATTATAAAAATAATTCCAATAACAGAAAATCCGATCGACTTTAAACGCATTTGTTATCCTTGCCGGAAAGCATCTATTTTGCCGTCCTTCGTTGTTTGAAACGGGTAATTAGCACATAAAACATGGGATGCAATATTAGCGATATATTTTTTAAGAAATAGATTCTGCTTTGCTTCAGCACTCCTCGCCACAAATAGCCGCAGTCGGCCAATGGGCCGAGGGTTCTAAACATCTCGCGGATTTTTTGGCGCCGGGGTTAGCTAAGGACAAGAGTTGCTGCCCTAACCCGGCTGGCAGGTTTTGCAGGTTCCCTGAAGCTCGAGGATGTGCTTGCTGATCTGGATACCACTCTGCTGGGAGACCTGGCTGGCGATGGCGGCAAGTTCCGGGCAGGCAAACTCGTACGATTTCCCGCACTGCGTACAGATCGCCAGGTGATGGCAGTGGTGGCCCTCATGGGCGCGGTCGTGATCGTGGCTATGGCGCTTGTCGCCGGAATCGAAATAGTGCGAGCAGGCCTTGTAGGTGTTGCCTGCCAAAACATGATGGACGAGGCCGTTCTGTTCGAAGGTTTCCAGAATCCGGTAAACGCTCACAAGATCCATGGACCGGCCGCGGCCCTTGATCCGCTGGTGGACTTCCGTCGGCGTCAGCGGGATTCGGGCATTAGCCAGCACTTCCAGCACTGCCCGCCGTTGTTCGGTCAGACGGAACCCCGACTGCTTGAGTGAATGCAGGGCCGATTCGACAAAGTTGGACATGCGCTCGGTTCTCTATTCTCCCCCGCTCCGGTATTCCGGTGTTTTCCCCATATTAAGACCCTCTAACGAAACCAGCGCAGCTTGGATGAGCCGATGCTCAATTAACTGGCTGTACAGCCGACCGGATTAGGCAGTCCCTCATCCATGCGTTTACGCCCTGCGTCGGAAAACTGACAACAGTCGTTTTTTTGACTCCCTGTGTCGAACCTATAGTCATCAATCGCCCAGAAAATATATTAATAAAATCAGATAATTAGCTTTTGCCAGCACATGAGCAACATCTGGGGGTTCCAGAGGAAATGGCCTCTAACTATCTATAATCGTAGGCCAAATTCAGTTTATTAAAACCTATTATAACTACATTGTTGATACACGCAACAATAAAACGTGAATTTTATCACATTTTTTGTTCGCCGAAATGACACGGTGTTCCAACTTGGAATCTTTTATCTGATCGAGCATGGAGCGGTGCGCTAAATTGGCGCATCGTGGCAATGCTAATGACGCGCTAAGTCGCCGTAACCACGTTACTCCGGATTTGGCACGAATAGTGCTTTCTATTTGGCAGTTATACCCCCCGAGGAGGGGGAGCGTTAGACTTCAAAACATCCTGCCTGAGCAAATAAAGCCCACCTAGAAGCTTCTGCTTCGCTGCAACGCTCCTCCTCCCTCATCCCCTCCCCCTTACGAGACGAACCAGTTCTCGGCCGATTGTCCCTGAAAATACCCTGCATGGTGGGTAATTTACCCCAAACAGATGGCGATTCTTGCCTGGAAGGCAAAAGCCTCAGCGGTGCCGGCGGTAAGTGAGGTAAAGCTCATCCCCGATCCTGCGGCTGCTGACCAGCTGGAAGCGGGGGATATCAGCCGAGTCAAAACCCGTAAATCCGGCCGCCGAAGGCGTATTACGCCCTCCCACGATAACCGGGCAGAGGGTAAGTGCGAGTTCATCCAGAAGATCAAGCCTGAGAAGCCGCTGAACGAGCTCACCGCCACCTTCGCACTGGATCCGCCGCATGCCGGAGGAATCCAGCTCACCGATGATGTCAGTCAGGTCCAGCTCTCCGGGCCGGGATTCCTGAACGGCCCGGATTTTCAGCGGTACATTCTGATACCGTGACTGTGCGTAGCGGGCGCCCCGGGTGGTTGTGTAAAGGCGGAGCTCGCCTGCAGTGGCCAGAAATCTTGGATTGGTACCGAGATCGCCCGAAGCGCTCACGATGGCAACCATTGGCTGCGGCGTCTGGCCGCGCCGGCAGCGATCCAGCTCGAAGCGTCTTCCAACGACGATTCGCGGATTTTCGTTACGGATGCTTCCGCCACCGACAATAACGGCGTCGGCCCGGGCACGCTGCTCCATCAGGTGCCGCTTGTCGGCCCTGGACGGGAAACGGGGAGGACCTCCCTCGGCGGTAGTGATCTTTCCGTCGAGACTGGTGGCGAGGATCGCGCTGATCCAGGGCCGTGTTCCACGAGGCTGTCTGGTCATGCGCCGGCGGCTCATGATTTTTTCCTGAGCCGCCATAGCCGGGAGACAGCCTCTGACAGCAGGGCGCCTTCGGGGAGGATGGGCTCGCGAACCCGCACCATGAGCTGAACCAGATGGACCTGCAGGGAAACCGACTTCATGACAGCAGCGGACCTGCCGGTAACCAGCATTTTCCGCCCGCCTGCATATACATATCCTACGCCGTCGCGGTGCCCGAGAGAGGTAAGTTCGCCTGAATTTTCAGGGCGGAACGGATGGGCGGGTTTTCCGGAAAACCGCGCCATGATGATGGCGGCTGCCTGGTCGCCCATCTGGCAGGCATACATCGCTCGCGGCGGCAAAAGGCCGCCATCTGGTCCATTCACCGCGGCCTGATCGCCAATGGCATAGATTCCCGCCTGCCCGGATTCCAGGAACCCGTTCACCGGTATTCGTCCGCCCGGACCAGTGTACAGCGCTTCCAGTCCCGGCAGTGGGAGCGGGCGTACGCCTGCACACCAGATGACAGCATCAGCCGCAAGACGCTCTCCGGTGTTGAGGGCGATGCCGCTTGAATAGACGCCAGCAATGGATGTCCGGAGCCGGATTTTGATGCCGCGAGAAAGAAGATACCGCGCGGCGTATTCGGCGGCACGCTTTCCGGATGCCGGAAGGAGCCGGTCCGCCGCATCGAGCAGGACCAGTTCCGGCTGCCGGATACCGGGGGTCAAATTCCATTCATCGGCGATTTCGGCGGCCAGTTCCACGCCGGTAAGTCCGCCGCCAGCGATGAGAATACGGGCGGGCGGCTTGCGGCGGCGGAGACTGTCGAGCTTTGCGCGTATTCGCTCGGCGTGATCCGGGGACTTGAGGGGAAGGGCATATTCCTTCACTCCCGGTATGCCGTAGTCGCTGGAAACTGACCCGGTGGCGACAATCAGCGTATCGTAAGGGACGGATACGGGGTGGCCATAGGAATCGACGGTGGCTATCTGGCTGTCCGCGTCGATCTCCTGCACCTGTCCATCAATCCACTGGAGTGGAAACCGGACGAGGGCAGCGGCCAGATCATAGGAGATGCTCACCGGGCGTACCGACATTTCGTGCAACCGGCAGACGTCTGTAAAGCGGCTGCCCGGCTGAATGATCGTGAGCCTCACCCTGTCCGGATCGAAACGTCTGGCAATGCCGCAGGCCGCGTGAAGACCTCCGTAACCGGCTCCGGCGATGACGATCCGGTGAGGCTGAAGTGCAAAGAGTGTCACTGGCGGATGATTACCGTCGTTCGGGTTGCGGACTGGACCAGCCGGCGCCCCGGGCCGGGTCAGTCACGGAAATTGGTGAACTGGAGTGAAAGGCCGAACTTGCGCTCCCGAAGCAACTGCATGACGGCCTGAAGATCATCCTTTTTCTTGCCGGTCACACGGACCTGGTTGTCCTGGATGGCCGCCTGAACCTTGAGCCCTGAATCCTTGATCGCCTTCACGATCTCCTTGGCCGGTTCCTTTTCGATACCGGTCTTGATCCTGATTTTCTGCCGTACCGACGAACCGGCGGCATTTTCGACCGGCTGGTAGTCGAGGTTCTCAAGCGGCACATTCCGCTTCGCGAGCTTGTTCTCGAGAATCGATGTGACCTGCTTGAGCGTAAAATCACTGTCGGAGGTGATGGTGATCAGCTTTTCCTTCTGGTCGTCCTTGATCTCGCTATGCGTGTCCTTCAGGTCGAACCGCTGCTGGAGTTCCTTCCTTGCCTGGTTGAGGGCGTTATCCAGTTCCTGAAGGTTTACTTCACTGACCACGTCGAAAGACGGCATGTTCCCAGTCCCCTTTGTTTACCCAAACCATGGCCAGCCCCACACGGCTGTTATCGCACAGAACAGGAGATTTCTCCGCGCGGGCACGGAAAATCAAGGCGGGCTAATACCTCTTTGCATTGCGTCATCAGGCCCATGCCAAGCATTAAGACCCGTTCATTCAACCCGATTGGCGGGCACAAAAGCGACGGTTTAGCAGTTTTTCGTTGACGTTCGTGTTGAATGATAGATATAGTCGCCAACCTAAACCAAACCCTTAACCTGCGGGAAAACAGGTTAAACCTGAAGGAGAGAGAGTTACTATGAAGAAGTTTGCATTTGCTTTCGCGGCCCTGGCACTGAGCGCTGGATGCGCTTCCTATGCCAATTCCAATCCGACGATCGGTGTCGGTGGCTTTGACTTTGAGAAGTGGAAGAAAGGCACGGACTACGAACTCGTGGGCGATACCCAGGGACAGGCCTGCAAGGCCCTGCTCTTTGGTTTCATTACCCTTGAGGGCGAAGCCAAGGTCGGAACCCTTGAAACGGTGAGCGTCGGCCAGGGTGGCACGAGCTTCGCGGACATGCTGAAGGGCCTGTTCGGCGGTGGCCCATCGGCTACATCGGCCGCCAAGTACAACGCCATTGAAGCCTTCAAGGGCGCTGACTTCATTCTCCCGACCCGTTCCAAGTCGGACAAGACGGACTATCTGGTCTACAACCGTGAATGCGTGACCATCACGGGCAAGGCTGTTCGCGTCAAGCTGTAATCTGGCGCAAGCCTGTCTAAACGGGACCGCCGCCCTTCACAAAAGGGCGGCGGTTTTCTTTTGTGCTGCATGTAGATCCACACGAATATGATCGTCAGCTTGGCAATATAGAGCCGTGCGGCTAAGGACATCCGGACACATCTGGGAGCAATCCGGGCTAGGGAGATACGGGTATGAAATCGGTCGTTTCTTGCAAGGTGGGTATCGGACTGCTTGTTGCCATTACACTGGCGGTGAAACCGGTATGGGCGGGGTTCAACTCCGAGCTGTTTTCCGAGAGCAAACTGGAAGTGCTGACGCCAGAACGGCAGGCCATGGTTCCGGCTGAAAAAGGCACGGATTCGATAGTGATCTGGCCCTATTACGGGACAGCGGGTGAAGCCGACTTCTGGAACCGCGCATTCAAGGATGTATTTGATAAGGCGTTCGACTCGAGCCGTGTCGATGCATGTAACTACCGGAGCGATTGCGAGGGGCCGCCCAGCAAGTTTGAAAACGAACGGTGGGTGGTCCGCGTGATGCTCAAGGATCTCCAGAATGAGCGAAAAGGCCCATCGCAGTCATATCATGTTAATGGCACATATGAGCTGTTCGACTATGGCAAACCGGTCAAGACATGGGAGTTTTCCGAGATACTGGAAGTCCGGGCACCTATCTTCGGAGGCCTGAACGCGCGGGATCACAGGAACGCACAGGGACCGCTCGCACACAATACAGCTGTCGTCATTCTGGATAATGTTTTCAAGGCGGTTCAGGAGCGGGACAAGGGTCAGGGCGACACGTCGGCACTCCCCAAGATTTTTATCAGCGGTATCGGAGGGTCGGACAGTATCGATAATGTGCGAACCGCCGTTCTGGACGCATTCCTGACCGCCGCCAGCGAGTCCGGAACCTATAACGTCATTACCGAGGCCGACGCCAAGGCGATGCTGACCGCCGCCGCTTTGCAGCAGATGCTTGGTTGCGACAACGAAAACTGCATGGCGAACATCGGCCAGCTTGTCGGTGCCAGCAATGTCATTTATGGATCGGCCGCCGTGGTAGGCCAGGACCTGCAGGTGACGGCCAGTTTCATCGACTCCAGGACCGGCAAGGTTGTAAAACGCACCCGGCGGACCATTCCCAACCGGCTCGGAGTGATTCCCGGTGCAGTAAAATCGATGTTCAGGGAGCTGACCCGGTAACTAATGAAACGTATCACCAGAACCACACTGATGCTTTCTCTTGTGCTTGCAGGTACCGCCTGTTCCTATCCGCGCATTCCAAACCGGTACCGGTCCGATCTCGGCGGCAAGATGCTATATGCGGAAGGTAACGACGGTGACCTTGCCCGTGCAGTCAAGGTCAGCATTGCCACGGTCAAAGAGTCTGGAGATGTTCGGACCCATGTGATTCTGTTTGAGAA
Source organism: Deltaproteobacteria bacterium (assembly GCA_026129095.1). Lineage (NCBI taxonomy): Bacteria > Pseudomonadati > Myxococcota > Myxococcia > Deltaproteobacteria bacterium. The sequence goes on along the minus strand of JAHCIT010000002.1, from coordinate 472,671 downwards.
CTTTTCACGGAAAAAACAGGAATTCGAATACCAGACCCGCTGGTACAACACGCTCGGTATCCTTGCCGGGGATCCGTCGGAGTGGAAGTCGGTCACGCTGGATGCGCTGGATCAGATTAACCTGACTGTCCAGCAGCCCGAAATCTCCGACCTGGTCAATCTCGAAATCATCGTTCGCGTTCCCGGGAAAAAGTAGCGAGTGCGGTTCTGACTGCCTGGACCAGTTCCGGGCGGGCGGCGAGCCAGTCGTTCCATGTGCCTTCAGGTCCCGGCGGTACGGGGGTGGCCGGAAGCCATCGCTCCGTGCCGGCCTGGTCCACTACCCAGGTGCCGATCACCTCGGTTTTTGCCGAGCCACCAATCCCACCCAAATGGCTATTGGCCATGCCACTTCCACCGGCTGATACCGCGATTCGTGAAACCGGCACCAGGCGGCTGCCTTCTACTTCCATGCACCTGCCTGCGATGAATTCCTCGTGGGTAGCATAACGGGGAAAATGTTCAGGCGGCATGAGGGTATTCCACCCCGGCAATTCTGGGGGCTGACTCCGGCTGCGGGCTGGCAGGTGGTTTCAGGCGGAACCGGGTGATACCGAACCACAAAATGGCCACAGCCATCCGGGCGACATGGAGATCGGCCAGCAGCCGCATGTCGATTTCAAACCAGGTCCGGAATTTCCACACGGGGATCACCCGGAAGTCCGGCAGCTCTGGCAACAGGTAGGCGACCGAGCACTGATAGCCAAACAGCCTGCCCGTGATCGCGGGGTCTTCGGCGCCGTATTCAATATAACCCTCCAGTCTGCCGGTCCGGATGAACCGGCGAAAGGACAGAAGAAGCAGGGCAATGTTGCCAAGACCCCAGTGACGGTTGAGGAAGCCGAGAATATCGGCGGATTTTTTCAGATTCCTGCCAGCTTTGTCGACCTGCTCTGCAAAGGGCGGGCTTTCCCTTTGTATGGGTAGTGGTCCGCTCCAGAGCGTCCGTGAGTGAAAACCGGCTGACAGGATAACCTGTCCCCCGGACGGTACCGCCCTGATCCAGAAGGGATGAAAACGGACCTCACCTTCCACATCGAGAGCACGCTCCAGTCCTCCTGCCAATCTTCCACCTATGGACAGTGGAGTCCGCCACAGCCAGACGGCAATGGCGGTACACACAGCAGCAACGGCCGCTCCGGCAATTATCAGCGGAGCGATCCAGCCAGTCAGTTCCATGCGGAGTCAGTTTTTCGTCTTGCCGGATTTTTCCGTGCGGACGGCCGCCTGCGGGAGCGCGGGCTCCGGAGCGGCACGATCCAGCAGCCGGCTTGATGCATTGGCGGTAGCGTCTGCGACCTTTTCAACGACCTGCGGGAGCAGTTCGATGGCACGGGTCAGCACCGACTCTTTCGATTGCTGGAGCGACAGGAGTTGTGCCTGTCCGTCCTTGTCCACAACGATGAATGCCTGCGGATCGACTGAAATACCGCCACCGGCCCCCGCCCCGCCCATTGCGCCGTCGGTGGTCTGCGCCCGGCTGCCCCTGGCGTCTGCCACACCAGCACCAAAGCCTAGCCCCAGCTTGCTGATCGGGATGATGGTGGCATCGCCGACGCGTATGGGTTTCCCGACAACAGTCTCGGACGAGGAGATCCGCTGCATTTCGCTTAACAGTGCGCTGATAACGTTGGTAATATCCATGAAATGCCCTCGTACTGGTTCCTGTGGGACAGGGGGGAACCCGTGTGGGGAATCCTAGCCGCTCCGGAGCGGGAAGGGGAAACGGAGGGCTATTTGCCCTTTTTCAGTTCCGTAAGGACCAGTTTGGCATTTGCTTTGAGCGTTTCAAACACACCAGTGCCCTTGGATGCACAGGCTTCGAAAGCCGGCACATTCAGGTGGTTGAGAAGCTTCTGGAGTTCCTCCACCGGCGCGGCGTTGGGAAGGTCTCTCTTGTTCCACTGCATGACATAGGGAATCTTGGCGAGGTCGTAGCCCTGTTCGGCGAGATTCTGCTTCAGGTTCTCGACCGATTCGATGTTTGCCTCCATGCGCTCCACTTGGCTGTCGGCGACAAAAATGACGCCATCCACACCCTTCAGGATCAGCTTGCGCGAGGCGTCGTAGAATACCTGCCCAGGAACCGTGTAGAGGTGAAAGCGAGTCTTGAAACCGCGAATCTCGCCGAGCGAGAGCGGAAGGAAATCGAAAAACAGCGTCCGCTCGGTTTCCGTGGCGAGGGAGATCATCTTGCCCTTCGCTTCAGGATTGGACTTGTCGTAGATGTGCTGGAGATTGGTTGTCTTTCCGCACAACCCCGGACCGTAATAGACGATCTTGCAGTTGATCTCACGGGAGCTGTAGTTGATGAACGACATGGTTCTGTGGCTACCTCCCGTTATTCACTGAACAGGTTATCGATATCGTCGTCGGTGATCTCCGCAAATGGCGATGCACCCTGTCCTTCGGCCTCGGCCTTGGCGACCAGCCGCTCGAATATCTTCTGGAGGACTTCGCCCGCCTTCTTGACCCGGAGGCGAACCAGTCCGAGCGAGCTGCGGCCGTCGAAGATCACGACGAGAATCACCCGGCCGCCGATGATCGAGATATGCAGGTTGTCGCGGTCGCCTTCGTGGAAAAGGACCGAGAACTCACGCTCGCCGAGCAATTTCGCAAGGCCGCCGGTGGCTGCGATATTGCCTGCCGTGAGCGAGGCCATCGACGTCGTGTCAAGATTCTCTGTTTCGCCACAACTGGCGATGAGCTGACCGTTTTTGTCGACCAGAAAGACGACCTTGGCGTTCGCTTCCTTGGCCAGTTTTTCAATGACGTCCGAGATCTCGTTGTACTCGGTTTCGTACATCACGAAGCTTGGACCAGCCATAACTTCCCGTGCTCCTTCAAGAAAACGGCACCGTTGACGCGCCTTACACTCGCAAGCCAAGGGGCGTTCGCGGACAAGTAACCAGCTTAAGTATCCGCACCCGCAGGGGATTTCAAGCGGAACTTCCGTGCCGGGTTCTGGACCGTCCTGAGGCGGGTCTGGCCCTTCGGGGCCGGGTTTCAGGATGATAGGCCCGGCGTCCCGTCAGTGCCTCCTCCAGTTCTTCCCGCTCCCAGTATTCGGGCTCCGGACCGGCGCCAGAGGGACGAACGATCCGGGTCACCCGAATCGGGAGTTCCAGTTTATCGACGGAACGGCAGAGTTCAGCGGCGGTGGTTTCCCCCTCGGTGGTATGGCTGAGGGCCAGAACGAGTTCTTCCGGTGGCCCGGCCTGGAGCCGTTCCAGCAATGGCTCCCATGAAAGCTCGCCGGGACCTGTTCCTTTGGACGGTGCGAGCCGTCCGTGGAGCACGTGGTACAAGCCGGTATAGACGCCACTGGTCTCGAACGATTCGAGATCAGGCAGGTCTTCTATGACACAGATTTTTCGTCTGTCACGATCCGGATCAGCACAAACGGCGCAGAGTTCGCCTTCAGTCCAGACGGTGCAGCGGGCGCAGGGCTTTAGCTGGGAAGCGAACTCCTCGATCGCCTTGCCCAGCGGTTTCAAGAGATCCTTGCGCCGGTCGGCAATGTAAAGAGCCATCCGGAGGGCCTGCCGACGTCCCACGCCGGGCAGTCGCCGAAACACAGCCGCCAGCCGGTCGATAGGGTCGGGAACGAGCATCGTATGGGGAAGTCTAGCAGCCCTGAGGATTTAAGTGAGGAACCAGCCAGCGGGAGAATATCCAACCCGCGTCCGGCTACAGCTTTCCCTGGAACAGGCCGGCAAAGGGGAGGGCAGCAAGCAGTTCGTTTTTTACCCTGTCGGCGGCTGCTTCGGCCCGGCGGAGAGCCTCGTTTACAGCAGCGGTGGTGACATCTTGCAGAAGGTCCGTGTCGAGCGGCTGAACCAGTTCGCGGTCAAAGGAGATTGACAGGATGCGACCCAGACCATTGGCCTTCACCCTGACCATTCCACCGCCGGCTGCGGCTTCAACAATTTCCTTTTCGAGGGCTTTTTCGTACGCCTCGCGCTTCTTGCCCACGTCAGCCATCAGCTGCTGGGCCTGCCCCATCAACTTTGACAGGTCGACCGGGCCTCCAAAGGGCGATGCAGGTTCGTCGGCCATTTTTACCCTCGGTGAGCGCATGTTAGACATGACGCGTCAAATCGTGGTTCCAGACTACGTGCGTCCTGCCGTGAAACGCAACGACGCCGGGCAAAATAAATCCTCAGAATCATTATAACCAACTGAATTTACAGTTAAATTGGTAAAGTCAAAATACCCTGTCTTGCGAGGTCCTTGCTGGGCGCAAGTGTATTTTCTCCATAGTTACCGATGGTTCCGGTGGCCTGCTTTCCAACCGGTGATTTTCATTAAATCCAGAGGTTTGGTTTTATGACCTCTATCCTTGTTCCTGCCCTAAAGGGGATTAGCTTATAGGTGTGGTACGGAGAGGTTCAGGGGAACCAAAACCGGTCACCATACGCATCCGCCTGTGGGTACTCGGGGTTCTTCAACTGAACCTTGCGGGGCCCCGGTGGCCGGACTGCCCCGGTTCTCCCGGCAGGAGCAACGAGGAAGAGAAGAGATGAAACGGGAAAATCAAAACAAACATTCGGCGGCTGTCCGGGCAGGGCTTGGAGCACTTGTTGCGGGCGTGCTGTTAACGGGCTCGGGGTGCGTACTGGCGCTGGTTCCGCTTCTGGCGACACCCGTCGTGGTGGGAAGCGGTGTGGCCGCCACGGCTGTTGGTACCCGTACGGCCTATTACCACGCGAAGGATTTCTACGATGCCATTGACCAGCAGGATGGAACCCGGCTGGCGGGTGGCGAAACGATCGAGGGTGTCGATCTGGTGAAGATGCTTGCCCGCGGCGAGGCGGCTTTCTCACGTGCAATTCAGCCCTACGGGATCGAAACGCCGGACTATGTGGTTCTTAATGAACTCAAGAGGCGAGGGGCCTCCACGCAGGCGGCTATCTCCCGCAATACGGGCATTGCTGATTTTCCAACGAATCCGCAGATGAACAGGCTTGTTCAGCGTGGACTGGTTTCCCCCACGTCGGGTGCGGGACAGTCCCGGTTTGAGTTGAGCCAGGCTGGCCGTGATCTTGTTGAACGCACCCGTCCGGTGGCCGAGCATGTCCGGTTTGAATTCAACCGGCGGCTGTCCCTGCAGGAGCGGCAAGTGCTGGCGAAGCTGTCGGCAAAAGCCGTTGCCGAAACAGACAGCAAGGCGACCTTGCTGGCGGGCGGGGTGCTGGGGGTCAACACTGACGGCGCAGCCGAGTTCGTTCTCGCCAAAAACCTGCTCGCCTCACGCCTTGGCGCGGAAAAGCTCCTCAATCCCCACAACCTGAACCGGGTGGAGTTTGAGGTGCTGACGGCCGTGTGGGAAAAACCCGAGCTGGGTCTTCGCCAGCTTTCCCAGGCGGTGCGCGGGCAGCGGCCGGAGATTGAAGCGGCTGTGAGCGGTCTGGTGCAGAAGGGCTATGTGAACCGTCTTGACCAGCCATCGGAGGACGGCCCGTGGAAGCTGCTTCCGGCTCCGCGAGGCGTCGCGCTCCAGCAGACCATGAAGGGCCAGGCCGACCAGTACACGCAGACGCTGTTTGCCCGCCTGAGCGAGGAAGAACGGCGCGACATGCAGGCGGTCTTGAGTAAGATGGGCCGCGGAGTTATCTAACCGTCATAGCGGGTTTCCGTTCGTGACGGCCATGTGGCTACGGCCGGACGGCGCACTCCTTCGGAGGGGGTGACGCCGTCTTCGTTAGGGGTTGAGGAGGGGACAGATCATGCACCAGGAATCTGGTTTCATTGGCAGGATAGCGGGCGCCGCCCTGTCGCTGGTTATGTTTGCAGGAATTTCGGCAGCGGGAGCGGCGGATCTCTCCCATCAGCAGCACGTGCTGACTACGGGCGATCTGGTAAGGAGTGTCCGGTGGGCCGACTTCAACGGGGATGGCCTTCTCGATATTGTGGCAATGCGGACAAGGCTGGATGAAACCACCCGCACTGTGGAAAAATACTTCGACCTGTTTCTCCAGACCCGTGATGGATTCCCGAAGACCCCAGACCAGAGCGTGCGGGCTTCTGACCGTGCCGTGGTGTACGACGTGGGCAATTTCGACCCGGCGACGCCAGGCCCGGATATCGGTTTCATTTCGTCGGAAGGGGTCTTCGCCTATTCGTTCTCTGATGGGCGGCTATCGGATGAGCCACAGCGGATCATCACCGTCCGCAGCGTGTTCACGGCTCCTGACCGGACGTCAATTCTTTCCCGTGAGCTGCTCAGGGACTATACGGGCGATGGAACCGCCGAACTGATGGTGCCTGATGCCGACCAGTGGTACCTGTTCAAGCTGATGCCAGTGCAGAACGGGGCCCCTGGCGCCCATGAATGGCGGATCCACCAGATATTCCCGGTTCCCCTGGATACGGAACTGTCATCGATCTGGGAGGGGAACATCCTGTTCGCCCGTCTGGAATTCGGGTCGTCGAGAGTGGTCCAGCTGCTTCCGCAGTTGTTCCTTGCCGATTTCGATGGAGACCGTCGCAAGGACTTGTGGGTGGCCCGTGACGACCGGCTTCTTGTCTTCCGGGCGACGGAGGACGGCAACTTTGATCCTGCGCCCGAGATGTGGGATTTCGCCCGGTTCGGTTTACGGGAGCTGATGCGGCACGGACATATCGCCCCGCTTACCCGCTTTGAAGTGGGCGACATAGACGGGGATGGGCACTCTGATGTGGTGATTTCCAAGGTTTCGATCAACGACCTGTCGAGCCTGAAACTGCTGTCGGAGATCTACGTTTACCGCAACCGGGGCGGGAAATTCCCGGCCAGCCCGGACCAGACATTTCACGTGAAGAATTTTACTGAACAGCCGCGCCTTATTGATACCAATGCTGATGGGAAGCTTGACCTTGTGTATCAGGAGATACCTTTCAGCATCTGGCAGGCGATCCGTATCAAGCTGTTCGGGCGGATCTCGGTTGACTATCACGCTCATCACTCGAAGGACGGGATTTTCAGTGATGACCCGGATGAATGCGAAACGATCCCGTTCAAGTTCGATCTTTCCCATCAGGGCTCCGGCCTGCTCACGTCCTATCTGCTTGACGGGGATTTCAACGGGGATGGCCGACCGGATCTGCTTCAGTCTGAGGGCCCCGGCAGTTACCGTATCTGCCTGACCACGGCGAACAAGGGCTGGGCCAGTGACTGCGGACGGATCAAGGTCCCCAAGGCGTCCTTCTTCACTTTTGCCGTTGACCTGAACGGTGACCAGACAGATGATCTTGTGGTCCGGTATGGCGGTGAAGACGCCCACGACGGGACGGTCCGGGTTCTGCTCAGCAAATAGCGGAAATCAGTGGTGGTGTCCTTCGCCGCCGTGAAGACCGGCGAGGAGCACGGCGAGGACAGCCCCGGCGAGGGCCGCAGCATACAGAGCCAGCCGGTCCCGCTTGTTGTGCTCTACTGCGGGCAGCAGGTGATGGGTGGAAAGATAGATCAGCGCTCCACCCACGGCAGCCTCGAACCAGGCGATATTCCCCGCAAGATGTGAGAATGGACCGCCATTGGCCGCCAATGCCCCGGCAGGGATGGTGAATGATGTGACGGCGATGACTCCGAGCATGGGGCCCGTAGCCATTCCTGCCAGCCGGAGCAGTGTTACCAGAGCCAGCATCATGGCGGGTGCATGGGCGGCTAAACCTAAAAGCGCCGTAAGTGCCCAGCCCTCGTGGTGCTCGAAGGCGGCGAGGGCAAGCCCGTCAATAAAGCCATGAAGAATCAGGACCAGCGAGGCCAGAACGGACAACCCCGTTGCGGGCTCGTGCTCGCCGTGCTTGTGTACGTCGTCCACATGTTCATGCCGCCCGACCAGATGTTCCAGTGCCCAGAGCGCGAAAAAACCGGCCAGAACAGCCAGACCGGACCCGCCGCCGGTATGCAGCGCGCTTTCCGGCAGCAGATGGACGAGACTCATGGCCAGCAGGGTTCCGGCTGAAAAGGAGACAAGAAACCGGAGTGTCCGCTCCCTGGCGGGAAGCCGTATAAAAGCAGCTCCGGAAACCAGATGGACGATGGCGAGGATTGCGGCAGCAGTGAGCAGGTTCATAGAGCCCTTCTGGTGACCAGCCGCCCCTCGCACGAAGGTGGCCGGACCTGTTCATACGCCGTAACCAGAGCAGCTTGCAACGGCTTTAATAGCAAAATATTGCTTTAATAGTGGTGCCTCTGCTGCGAGGCACCCCTTTTCAGGTCTGCTAGTCGTGGCCAGACTCTTGACCCGTCCATGCCGGACGGTGAATAGGAACCGGGCGCTTCAGCTTAACCGGCGCCACCTTTGAGGATTATCCATGCCGAAACTCGCTACCGAAACCGTTCCTGTTACCGTGCTTGCCGGATTTCTCGGTGCCGGAAAGACGACACTCCTCAATCATATTCTCAAGAATAACGATGGTCTCCGCATAGCCCTGATTGTCAATGAATTCGGCGAAGTAGGCATCGATAACGATCTCATCGTTGGTGCCGATGAAGAGATCGTCGAGCTGAATAACGGCTGCCTGTGCTGTTCGGTTCGGGGGGATCTGCTCAAGGGGATCAAGAAACTGATGAAGGGGCGCCAGAAGTTTGACTATCTTGTGATCGAGACGACCGGTCTTGCCAACCCTGCCCCTGTGGCACAGACCTTTTTTATGCCGGAGATGGAGAAGCTGACCCGCCTTGATTCGATCATCACGGTAGTTGATGGCGAGAATTTCCGCCGCAACCTGGAGAACAGCCAAACAGCCGCCGAGCAGATCGGTTTTGCTGATATTGTGCTTCTGAACAAGATGGATCTGGTTTCCGAAGACCAGACCAAGGCGATTGAGGCAGATATTCTCAAGCTGAACCCTTATGCACGTATCCTGAAGTCGAAGCACGCTGACGTGGACCTGCGTCTCTTGCTGGATGTCGGGGCCTTTTCACTGGATCGCAAGCTGGAGGACGCCCCGGATTTTCTGGATGGTTTGGACACTCATCCCGACGGACAGGACCACGAACATCACCATCATCACCATGAAGATGGAAGCGAGTGTGGCGGGGAATCCGCATGCGATCATCCGGAACATCAGCACCATGATCATGGACACAAGCACGATGAGGAATGCCATGATCCGCACTGTGATCACCCCGGACACGACCACAAGCACCAGCATCATGATACCGACGTCAATTCGGTCAGCTTCGTTTTCCACGACCCGATCGAGCCGGAAAAGTTCGAGGCGTTTCTTGAGCGGATTTCTGAAAAGCTGTTTCTCTTCCGCTGCAAGGGGATTCTGAACTTCAAGGGTTCACCCAAGCGGGTGGTTTTCCATGGCGTCGGTAACCGTTTTACGGCCAACTATGACCGGCCATGGGGCAAGGAAGCGCCCTCGTCGAAGATTGTTTTCATCGGCAAAAATCTGGACCGTCACGCCATCAAGCACGATCTCGATTCGTGCCTGACCCACTAGGCTGGCCCTGTCAGTTCCACGGCGGTAGCCAGCCTGGTGGTGGCGGACAGCGGTCGGCAAGCACTTTTTCAGTATAGAGCGCCGCCGACAGGAGGCGAATCTCTTCATTCGGGGGTGCAACCAGTTGCAGCCCAACGGGAAGACCGTTGGCATCGGTTCCCGCCGGAAGTGTCAGGGCCGGTAGTCCAGTGAGGTTATAGGGCAAGCTGAATCGGCTCAGTGCCTGGACAAGATCCGGATCGGTTTCACCGCGCCGGAGCGCCTTGGCATGAATAAACGCAGCAGTGCGGGCTGTCATCGGTGTGATGATGATGTCCGCCTTCTGGAATGCAGCAGCATGCTCGGCGCAGACCAGGGTCCTGATCCTCTGGGCGCGCAGGTATTCGTGGGCAGCAAGCTTGCGCGCTCCAGCTGTGAACAGCCGGACGTCCCCGCCAAACTCGTTCCGGTGCTCTTCCCAGTCGGTTTCGAGAATTGAGGCCGCTTCACCACCCATCGTTACGACTCCTGCCGCATGCATTGCCAATGCCGAAGGAATCTGGACGCGGACGGTTTTCACGCCGGCTTTCTCAAGCAGCTGCAGGGCCACTTCGACCGAATTCGACACGTCCGGGGCGCAGGTTTCCGTGCAATACCCGTCGATGATCCCGGCCGTGAAAGGGCGGGCCGAATCGGGCATGGTGTTCAGTGCGGGAGTGGCGATGATTTCAAACAGCTCTATGGCATCCTGGACGGTCCGCGTCATCGGCCCGGCATGGTCCATTGTGTATGTCAGCGCCCCGATTCCGTCCATCGGAATCCGGCCGAACGTGGCCTTGAGTCCAGTAAGGCCGCACAGGGCCGACGGAATCCGGACCGATCCTCCCGCATCAGTTCCAATGGCCCCCGGGACAAGACCTGCTGCTACGGCGGCTGCTGAACCGCTGGAGGATCCTCCGGTGATCCGCCTGCGGTCATAGGGATTACGTGCGGTCATGCCGTGGGGGTTGATTCCGGTTGCGCCGAATCCAAACTCGTGCATGTGCGTCTTGCCAAGGATAATGGCGCCAGCCGCTTTTAGTCTGCGAACCAGTTCGCTGTCCCTGGGCTCAGGTGTTTTTCCGAGAAACCGCGTGCCGACCGGAGTGGAAAGTCCCGCTACATTCACGGCATCCTTCACGGCCAGAGGTATGCCATCGAGGGGAGAGAGCGGCTTTCCCGATTTCCAGCGGCCGGATGACGCCTGGGCTTCCTGGCGTGCCTGGCTTTCCCTCAGGGCAAGAAAGGCATTAAGCGGAATTTCATGATCCCGGTCGGCGGCGATCCGTCCCAGGAACCGGTCAACGACCGTTTCCGGTGTTTCCCGGCCGTCCCGGTACCGATCGCGAAGCCCGGCAAAAAGCGGTTGACTGGGGATGGTCATTTGGGCTCCGAGCATCCGGGGTTGCTGTCCGGTTCCGCATAAAAGGCACTGGGCTGAAATTGCGCGGGGAGCCCGGCGACGCCAAGTTTGATGGTATTCATTATCGGGATTCCAAGGGACTTTTTCAGCTCGGTAATGGCGAGTTCCGATGCTACCGGCGTGGAGAGTACTCGGGCGAGGATGTCCAGCACCCATCCACGGAAAACCGGAGTTGATGAACTTTTGTGTGTTGATTCAGCCATAGTGAAAGACCGGCCTTTCGATGAAATCAGCGGGGAGTTCGGAAATGTAGCAGAGATTTTCAGCAGGGTTACGAAGGCGCCCTTGGGCTGTCCACCCTCGGCCAGAATGCAAAATGAAACAGCCGGATGGAAGCCTTTGTTATTGTTGACCTTTTCCTTGCGCCGTTTGCGTCTGGCATGTTAGGGATTTCGTGTAGTTTCGCCAGTTTACCCGGTTAAGGAGCACCGATGAAGATCGTCTGCCAGTCCTGCAATGCGGCTTTCAATATCGACGATGCCAAGATCCCCAAGGGCAAGAAGGTCGGCGTCAAATGCAAAAGCTGCGGTGCAGTGATCGTGATCCTGCCGGATGGTTCCCAGGAAGGAGCTGCGGCTCCCCAGGCTGAAGCGGCTCCACCGCCAAAACCGGCACCCGCTCCGAAGCCAGCCGCTCCACCACCCGTGGCCGCAGAAACCGAAGATCCTTTTGGCGGAGGTGATGATCCGTTCGCCGGGCTTTCCGAGGACAAACTGGAGGTCGAGGGGTCGGTTTCTCCGCCCGATGATTTCAATTTCACTGCCGAGGAGGAAGTGCCGCCTGAGCCAGTTGCGCCGCCCCCTCCAAAACCCAAGAAAACTGCCGCCGGTGCGGGTGCGGCAAATGACCCATTCGCCGATCATGCTCCCGAGGATCCGTTTGCAACGGAAGAACCAGAAGAATCCATTGGCGGAGGCGCGTTCGCTGGTGCGTCCGAAATAGATACAGGCGGTGGAGCGGTTCGTGATTCGGACGGGAACTTTTCGTTTGATGATGGCGGCGGTGGCGATGCCCTGGACGAACTGGATGCACTGGATCGCCAGGTTGAGCAGGAGATCAAGAAAGGCCGTGCCGCTCCGGCGGCCGGCACGGCTACCATCGGATTCGACGATGACGCCTTTACCGACACGGTTGCGGTGGCCGCCGGCCAGTACAAGGTCAAGAATGCCAAGGACCAGCTCGCAGGGCCTTTCCCGATAGGCAAGATCAAGGATCTGCTCAAGAGCAAGAAGATCGGAGTCAAGGACGAGATTTCCCGTGACGAAGGCCCGTGGCTTCCGGTGCGCATTCTCCTGGAAATCCCCAATATCGAAAATACCGATCTGGAAAAGTTTCTTGCTACGGCCAGTGCCGAGGCAGCGGGAGCTGGCGGTTTCAATTTCGATGCCGATGCCATTGGCGCGACGGGCTTGGGCGGCGGAGGGATGGCAGGCAATATCAGCCTGATCATAAAGGTCGCTGTTGGAGTCGTCGTTCTTGCCATTGCCGCAGGCGGAGCATTCTGGTGGTACCAGATGCGCGAAGTGGACTTTTCCCAGCTGAATACAGCCAAGCTTCGGGAACTGGTCAGCAGCCGCCAGTCAGTAACGTCATCGCGGGAAGCCGTTTCCCGTCAGTCCCAGCAGAAGGCAGAGGCAATTGTCAGCGCGCTGCTGGTCGAACAGTTCCCCGAGGCCGAAAAGGAACTCAAGACGGCGATCCAGAAGAACCCATCGAATTTTCAGGCGGCAGCCCTTCTGGCGAGACTCTATGCCTTCTGGGCTGAAATGCTCGGTGAACGAACGAAGCTGGCGGATGGTCAGGCGATGGCCGAGGCGGTGAAGGGCGTCGATGCCACCGCCGAGCATACGCTGATTGCCTTTGCCCATGTACTTCGCGTCGCAGGCAAGACAGATGAGGCGATAGCAGTCGCACAGAATGCCGCCACCGTCGCTGCCGGGTCGGCTGACGCTCAGGTAGCTCTGGCGTATGCACTGCTGGGGAAACCGGACCAGTTTGCCGCCGCACAGGCAGCCCTGGACAAGGCGTTTGCCGTGGGAGGAGAACACCAGCTTGCTCTCATCGTTCAGGCACGGCTGCACGAACTTCAGAAAGATTATACGCAGGCCTCGGAAGGATACGACAAGGCCATTTCGGCCCGGCCAAACGCGGTCTATCCGCGTCTGATGAAAGCGCAATTCATTTTGCGCCGGATGCCCGATCAGAGCCGGCAGGCTGTCGAGCTGCTTGATGCCGTGGAAAAAATACCTCTCGCCGCCGTCAAGCCATTCCGCGCCCGGGTATTGGTGGTTCGGGCCGCCCTGTTAATGGCCGATGGCCAGGCAGGTTCAGCGCTCGCCAAGGCGCGGGAGGCCGATCAGGTGTTCCCGTCGGCGGAATCAAAAACAATCGTTGGAGATGCGTTATTTGCCGCTGGGCAGGTTTCGGACGCCCTGATCAGCTATGCAGAGGCCATCAAGGTTGACCGGACTTATCAGGCCGCTCATCAGCGGATTGGACGGGCGCACCTCGCCATCGGTGAAAACGACAAGGGTGAGGCAGCCCTGAAAGAGGCGATTCGTCTGGATCCGGGAGACCTTTCGGCGCGAGTGCTGCTCGGGCAGGCATATGCCCGTTCCGGGCGTGTCGAATTGGCCCAGATCGAGTATGAGGCTGTAATCGGCATCGATCCACAGAATGCCGACGCCTATGTCTCGCTGGGCCAGCTTCAGCTCACGCAGGGACGTACGCAGGACGCACTTGCTTCCTTCGATCGTGCCATTGAGCTTGATCCCCAGAACCCCGAGACGTTCGTTGCCATCGGCCGCACCTATTGGGAGCTGGGCGAAAGCAGCAACGCCATTTCCAGGACGCGGCAGGCGGTGGAGCTTGCTCCCCTCCGCATTGCTACCCATCAGCAGCTTGCCAAGTTCCTGTGGGAAATAGGCGACTACGCCGCCGCGCTTTCAGCATACGATCAGGCGGTCCAGCTGCTCAAGGCCGACGACCAGAATTCCCAGCTCTATGTGGAGCGGGCGATCGTGAAGTTCTATCTCGGCCGTTACGAAGAGGCGGTAGCTGACCTGAATCAGGCACTGGCCATCCGCAAATCGGAACCCCAGGTTTATTTCTGGATTGCCCGTTCCCGGCTGGCTCAGGCGGAAACGCTGGTGGCACAGGCCAAGGCCATCCCGGTTCCGGAAGCCGATGCCCTGTTCCAGGCGGCAAACGGCGAGTTTTCGAAGGCCGACTACTATGCCCGGGAGAATCCGATCATTGCCTACTGGTGGGGGCGTGCGTGGGCCGGACTTCGCCAGTATGCTCAGGCGAATCAGCAGCTTGATGTATCCATCCGCAAGGCTCAGGCCAATGAATCCCAGGGATGGTCACCATTTATCGACCCTGATATCGCCAAAGCCCGGATTCTGACCCGCCAGGAAAAATGGCGTGAAGCCCATGCCATGTACGAGCAGCTTCTTCCAAAGCTTGCACAGGAAGAGGAGCGAATCCGTACACTGAAGAAATACGCCATTGTTCCCGAGACGGCCCCGCTTGCAGAGCAGTTTCTGGACTGGCACCCGCGTCGCTGGCCGAAATGGGAAGCGGACCGGCTGCAGCTTCTGGGCGAAATCCAGATTGAGGCGCTTCAGGTCATGGGGTACGTGGAAAGGGACGAGCTTGACCGCCCAGCCCAGTCGGATGCGACGCTGAAACGGTTACTGTCGATCAGACCGGCAATTCCCAAGGCGCACTTGTACCGGTGTCTGATCGCCATGGACAAGCAGGACTATGTTGGCGGCGAAGGCCACTGCCGGCAGGCTATCCGGTATGATTCGAACCTGGGTGAGGCCCATGTCCAGATTGGCTATTCGTTGCTTTATGAGAAGAATGATTCACGTGGTGCCGTAGCGAGCTGGAGCAGGGCACTCGCCAAAACCGCGCAGCTCAGCGACAAACGGAAAATGGACGTGATCGGAGCCATTCGCGGGCAGGGGCTGGGAGAGGATGAGATCCGCCGGATTCTCGTCGGCCATAAGTACCAGCCAGCCGAAATGGCCCAGCTCGGCGTCAGGTAACGGGATTTGGTATTCAGGCGGGCGGGCGCTAAAAAGGCGTCTACTCAGGGGTTTGCGGACGGCTAGCAGGCTGGTTGTCCGTGTGAGACGAGGGAGTAGTTGGCCAATGGCGATGCGGGTGAAATGTCCGAAATGCAGCGCCCAGTACAATCTGGACCCGCAGAAACTTTCTCCACAGGGAACGAAAGTCCGTTGCAGCAGCTGCTCCAATGTTTTTGTGGTCAAGCGCAAGGCAGTTGATGGCGAAGCATCAGCCCCGCCTCCAGCAAAGACTGTACCCGCGGCAAAGCCGTCCACTCCCCGATCCGATGATGATCCGATTCATGGCGGTGCAAAATCGGCTCCGATGAGCAGTTCAATGGTCGATGAGCAGCCAATTCCGATGGCGGACAGTGCCTCCAGCGAGTCACCCCAAAACTCTGGGGGGGGCAAGGCACCCATATATTCGGAGACGCTGAATGATCTGGTAAAAGTGCCGCCACAGCCAAAGCCTGCCGCTCCGGCAACCCCACCCCCGGCCAAGCCATCACCAGCTCCGGCGGCTCCAGCCGCTGCCAAGACGGCCGTCGCTGCACCTGTAAAAGATTCCGGTGCCAAATGGCGCGTCAAGAAGCAGGGTCTTGGCCTGATATACGGTCCTGCGGATCTGAATACAGTCCAGTCCTGGATATCCAATGAGCGGATTGGGGCACGCGACACCTATTCTCGCGACGGCTCGGACTGGGCTCCGCCACAGAAATTCATAGAAATTGCTCCGCTGCTGGGTCTTGCTCCGGATCCGGATGCAGTTACGCCGGTTTCCAAGCCACCGGCTCCGGCTCCGGCTTCAGCTCCAGAACCTGTGCCTGAAAACATCAGGCTGTCGCCACCCGCACAGCAGTCTCCACGTAAGCCGGCAACGCTGGGCTTTGAGCTCGACAGTCTCGACGAAGAGGCCCCATCTGCGCCAAAGGGCGGGAGCCTTGTGCTGACGGCAGCGATTGGCCTGGTATTGCTGGTTCTGGCGGCTGGCGGCGTGTTTTATGCCGTGGTGCTTCCCAAGGATGATCTTCTGGATCGCTTTTTCGCCGGCCCGGCCCGGCCGGTGCTTGAACCGGTTGTTGCCATTCTGAAACCGGAATACCAGCCGCCGGATATGCGGGATGCCGAGCGCATCGCCCGGCAACAGGCACTGCTTCAGCAGCAGTTGCGGGCCAGCCAGGCCGAGCGGGCCCAGCGGCCGTACGCTGAGAACTATGTTCCCAGACTGGAAGGCGACAATCCCTATCTTCAGCCGGTGTCGGAAGCGCTCATGGCGATGCTTCCCGATACTCCTGACGCATATGCCGCGGCACTTGCCGTACTGGATCCGCTGACAGGTACGGAAGACACGCCACGCGAAATCACGGCACTGGTGAAGATGATACAGGCGTTTTCCGCCCTTTCCCAGGGTGACAGTTCCTATGCGGATAGCGCCCTGACGGCAGTAGAAAACCTGGCGCAGATCACCTCCGCCCCGCTGGCCAGCCGGAATGCAGTTGTGACTGGATTGCTGCTTGCCCGGAGATTTACCGAGGCCCAGAAAATCGCAGGTGAAGAAGGTGCGCGGAGTCCCAACGATCCATTTGTCCACTACCTTCAGGGGCTGGCCAAACTGTCGGATCCGGCTGGGATGGACCACTATTTGAAGGCGATTGAGCTGGAGCCACGCTTTGCTGCGGCCCGTGCGGAACTGGCGAACCGTTACACGGCAGCTGGACAGGATCTTGAGGCTGCAGAAGTGCAGGTGCGCGAAACACTGGCTATCAGTCCCTCCCATGTCCGTGCCCGTGCCGTTGGACAGAAACTGTTACTGAGGGATTTGCCACCTGATCCCGCCGCTCAGAAAGAGCCTCCGAAACTTTCGGACAGGGAGGTCCAGGATCTCTTTATTTCCACCGAACAGCTCGTCAAGGACCAGAAATATGCCGAAGCGACGGCCAATCTTGAACTGCTGATGACAGTCTACCGTGGGCAGCTTAGCCCCACGCTTCGCAGCCAGGCCCATTTCTACCGGGGGGAAATGTTCCGTCTCACAGGTGACCTGAAAGCGGCAGTTGCCCAGTACGATACGGCACTGATCGAAAATCCACGAGAGACCAGGGCACGGAAGGCGATCGAGAAAATACGCGAAGGGACCAGGTCCGGAAGCCAGCAGGCCGAAACTCCTGCCTCGGAGCCGGCTCCGCCAGTACCAGCACCGGCTCCGGCAGCGCCGCCGCCCCCTCCGGCAGAACCGGCTTTGCCCCCTCCACCTCCACCCGAACCGGTTCGTCCCGCCGAACCGGGCATACCCCCGCCTGCGACCGACTTGCCACCTCTACCGGAATAGAATCTTCAGGGATCCAGATCAGGATTTTCCGAGGTTTCAACACCGTAGCGAAGTATTTTCCTCGCGCAACGCAGGCAATAGGTCATGAACTCGCTGTCGGAAATGATCTCCACGTACTGCTCACACCAGTCGCAATCCGGATTCTCACATATCTTGTAAACCTTCGCCCCATGCTTCCGGAATTCGAGGATCCGCCGCTTGGGCATGTCAACCAGATGGTATTCGTGAATGATCTTGGGCATGACATTACGAAGGAAAGTGCGGTGCGGCTGGATAAGTCAGTGGCCGGATGAACCTCGGCGGCCGGGGCGCCGCCGGTTGCTGCTACGCTTTTTCTGGCGGGGCATGTTCAGGAATTCATCAATGGTTTGCGGCTGTTCGCCGCGGGCCAGCGCATCGATTGTATAGAGCGGATAGCACTGCTGCATCCGCTGGGGACTCGTGACGAGCCGGGCATTCATGCGTCCGGTACCAAGGCCCCGGCGGAGAAGCATGAAATTCAGATAGATATTCACAGCCGGGATGCCGAGCCGGCGTGGTACGGCCAGCCGCCGGTTGATCTCCCCAATTCGTTCTCCGGCCTGCGTTAGCACACCGGGCAGCCGCCCTACATCGAAATCGGGGCTGGATATGGCATCTACGAGATCGTCATTATAGGGAGCCACGGCGACAGTATAGGCGAGTTCCTCAGGGAGCTCGCCGCGCTGGTAACACTGATCGGCCACTTCAAACCGCCGCCAGGCCCGCTTCTGGTGATCGTTTTCTCCGGGACAGGGGCCAAGGGCATCGGCCAGCGGCGGAAGAATATCGCGCAGAAGCCCTGTTTTCTCAAGCAGTGTCAGCGAGGCGTGTGAGCTTCCCCGGGAAAGCTCGCGCAGGAACTCCTCCAGCACGCGGGCCCTTGAGCAGTTCTTGATCTGCTCGTGGTGAATCTTGATTGCCTCCCATGTGTTGTCCTCTATCCGGAACCCGACACGCGCCGCATGGCGGATGGCGCGGATCATCCGGACAGGATCTTCAAGAAACCGGACATTCGGATCTCCAATGGTACGGATAAGACGATGTCTGAGATCATCGAGACCGCCTACGTAATCAATCACGCAAAACGAATCGATGTCGTAGAAAAGGCCGTTTATGGAAAGATCGCGCCGGAATGCATCCTCTTCAGCGGTGCCAAAGACGTTATCGTCCCACTGTAGATGCGGGTTCTCGCCTGTTTCCCTGTGCGGCAACGGGGGGCGCGGCCGCCGCTCCTGAACTCCCGTAGAATGATCCTCAACATTGCTTTCGTCCTCAGTATCGTCATCTTCTTCGTCTGCATGGGCGGCTTCCGCCACGATTCTGAGCGCATCCGTTTCGGTCGGCTCATCATCCAGGTCATCGCCAATCGGAGCTGAAGCCATGGCATTGTCATGCATGAATTCGTCGGCTTCGTTTCCGGCAAATTCCTCGGCAACCTGCTGCTCGTCATCGCCTTGACCGGGTTTGGGGGTAGCGCGGAATGTGGCGACCTCGATCACTGTGTCCCGGCCGAACCGGACATGGACTACCCGGAAACGGCGGCCGATTACCCGTGCATTCCGGAACAGCCGGGCCACTTGCCGGGGGGAAGCGTCAGTGGCAACGTCGAAATCCTTGGGCTTGCGGCCAAGTAGAAGATCCCTCACCGATCCACCGACGAGAAACGCCCGGTACCCTTCTGATCTCAGCCGGTAAAGGACTTTCTGGGCCTCTGGCGAGATCGACTTGCGTGAAACCGGATGCTCGCTCCGCTCCAGAATTACAGGATTTCCCGGCAAGTTGATGGGCCGGCGTGGGCCAGCCGGCTGGGCCGTGGATCCATTGTCATCCTCAGTGTTATCGCTCATTCGAACAGGTTTCTCCTGGGCAGTGGCCGCCAGTTCTGCAATCTGCCGGTCAGCTGCGGCTTCCCGGCGGAAGGGGGAGAGCAGTGATCCGGTGATAACGCACCAGACAGTATAAAACGACCCGGCCAGAGCCGCCTCAGGAGAGATATACCGGCTCGCCAGCACAGTGGAAAGCCCCGCGTTCTGCATGCCGATCTCAATGGCCACGGTCAGCCGCCGCCTGCGGTCAAGCCCACCCAGACGAGCTCCCAGATAGCCCAGGAGATATCCCGTTCCGTTTACCAGGATGACTGCAAGGATCACCATCGCACCAACACTGACAATACGCCCTGCATTCTGCGCGGTGACAATCGCGATGATTCCAGTTATCGAAAAAACGCTGGCAGACGCCAGGACAGGCTCTATCTGTACCACCTGTTCCGTGAAAAAGTACCGAAGGGTGTAGCCAGCCGCGACCGGCAGTACGACTGTCAGAAAAATATCGAACATCATGCTGCCGGTGTCCAGAGATACAGCCGTACCGGAATAGAAGCCGGTCAGCAGTGGCGTCAGGACTGGTGCCAGTGCTGTTGATACAACGGTCATCGCCACGGAAAAGGCCACGTCCCCGCCGGCGAGATAGGTGATCGTGTTGCTGGCCATCGCTCCGGGGACCGCACCGGCCAGAATGAGGCCCAGTTGGTCTATCGGCTCCAGAGGCAGCAGCCGGGAGATGGCAAATGCCGCCAGCGGCATGATGAGAAACTGGAGCGAGACACCGCCAGCCACGGGCCACGGATTCCGCCGGATTTCATTCAGCTCGGATTCGTGCAGCACCATGCCGGTGCAGAACATGGTGGCGATGAACAGGCCACGGAGCAGGGGTGCAGCGGGGAGAACCAGCTCTGGTACGGCAAAAGCGGCTGCAGATCCAAGGATGACCCACAGGGGAAACAGTCTTGAAAAGCCGGCAAACAGTTTCACGTCTGGAGCGCTAGCCGTACCTGCATCAATGGCGGAAATGGCGGAAACCGGTAAATACCATCGCCATGCCTGCCGCATCAGCTGCGCGAATCACCTCGTCGTCGCGAACGCTTCCTCCGGGCTGGATGGCGGCAGTAGCGCCGGCACGAGCGACGGTTTCAAGACCGTCAGGAAACGGGAAAAAGGCATCCGATGCACAGACGACATCCTTCGTCCCTAGCACAGACCGTTCCACTGCAAGCCGGGCCGAATCCACCCGGTTCATCTGGCCAGCGCCAGTCCCGACGAGCTGTCCGTCACGGGCGAGTACGATGGCGTTCGACTTCACGTGCCTGGAGACTTTCCATGCGAAGGCAAGGGCCCGGCGTTCGGCCTCGGAGGGTGGGCGCCTAGTGACTACCTTCCAGTCTGCTTCAGGGGCATCTGCGGTATCCCAGTCCTGGACCAGCATGCCGCCGCTTATCCGCCGGAATTCGTATGAACCGATTCCGGCTGTAGAGGCTGCACCGTCTGGAACCGGCGGAAATGGCACACGGACGAGGCGGAGATTCTTTTTGGCTGAAAGGATCTCCAGCGCCTCAGCGGAAAAATTCGGTGCAACAACGCACTCAAGGAATATCTCGGACATCCGGCGGGCGGCCGGACCATCCACTTCGCGATTCAGGCCCACGATACCCCCGAATGCGCTCACCGGGTCGGCTTCATGGGCCTTGCGGTAGGCTTCGCTCAGTTCGCTGGCGGTGGCGCATCCACAGGGGTTATTGTGCTTGATGATCGACACGGCTGGAGGGATGAACTCACGCACCAGCTCAAGGGCAGCGTGCAGGTCCAGCCAGTTGTTGTAGGAGAGCTCTTTGCCCTGGAGAACCTCACCCGCCGCCAGCGAATAGGGTCCTGGGCTTTTTTCCCGGTATAGGGCGGCCTTCTGGTGTGGATTTTCGCCGTAGCGAAGTTCCCTGACACGAACCAGCGGCACGGTCAGCTGCGAGGGGAAGCGGGTGCTTTCGCCGTCAATTTTTTGCGCCAGCCAGTTGGAAATTGCTGCATCATAGGCGGCCGTATGCTGGTAGGCCTTGACGGCAAGGCGGAACCGGGTTTCCCTGCTGGTCCGGTTTCCGTTCGATTTCAGTTCACGGCACACGATGTCGTAATCGATGGGATCACAGATGACAGTCACGTCTTCGCTGTTTTTGGCGGCCGAGCGGAGCATTGAGGGGCCGCCGATGTCGATGTTCTCGATCGCCTCGTCCAGCGTTGCACCAAGGCGGGCCACTGTTTGTTCGAATGGGTAGAGATTCACGCACACGAGGTCGATGGGCGTGACCCCATTGGCTTTCATCGCATCCGTGTGGGCAGGAACACTCCGGCGACCGAGCAGGCCGCCATGAATCTTCGGATGCAGGGTCTTCACCCGCCCGTCCATCATTTCCGGAAAGCCCGTGTAATCCGACACGTCAGTAACCTTGAGTCCTGCATCACGAAGGGTGCGGGCAGTGCCGCCGGTGGAGAGCAGCTTCCAGCCAAGGCTGTTCAGCTCCCTTGCGAATTCCACCAGTCCCGCCTTGTCTGATACCGACAGCAACGCCAGACGATCCGTCACGACAGTTCATCTCCCCGGCCCGGCATGTGCCTCTGGCGCCAGAAGGAGCACAGGGCAGTCAGGGGCAGCAAGTTCCGGGGAGATAGTGTCGGATGGCCCGGTGGTCAATCGGGCTTTGGACTGTCCTGGCGGCGCCCCGCTTCGCGGGTGCGGTGGGCCTGTTCAATCAATGAACGGACCTGATTGCGGAATGCTTCCAGAGGCGAGCCGACGGCATCGGCTGCAGTGCCGGAAGCTGTCCGGATCTGGTCAATGGGAGCAGCCTCCACGACCAGATCGCCATTCAGGTTCCGGTAAACCGGACGCGCCCCCTGGGACAGCCCGATCACGATCCACCTGCCCGCAGCCCGGCGCAGGAAGAAAAATGCCCGCTCGCCTGAACGGAACCTTGGTGCACCTGAAACCTGGACATCCATGTCCGCCACGCGGCCTCCGGGGACGGCCACCCAGAGTTCCGGCGGCGGAAGACCGGTGAGGACATCGAGTATTTCAATATGGTATTCCGTGCTTACACCACCCTGCGAACCCACACGAACCCGGTCTTCGCTCACGATGCCTTCGACAATCAGTTCGGCGCGGGCAGACATCTGTTCCAATGTCAGCGGAATAACCGAGGAAGCCGCCGCTGGCAGGGTGGCGGCCACGACAAGCGAGGTCGCAAGCAGGGGGTATAAGCGGCGGTAACGCAGTATAACGGCAACAACCAGTACAACCACAAAACCCGCCAGCGGCATTCCGTCGCCAGCGCTGCAACCGCCTCCCCCGCCGCCGCCAGCCTGTCCGTCAGCAGGGATGATTGAGCCAAATACCTTTGAAAGGCCGTTCAAATCCCCTTGGTCGAGTGAACGCTTGGTGTTCTGGCGTCCGAAGGCGGCCCAGAACATCGTGGTTGTGGAGACCTTGTCGATATAGCTGCTGCCGACCGTACGCGGATCCTGTCCGGTATGCCGGCAGGCTGCACGCTGGCTGGCAGTTACATCGTCGCACGGATGGCCAAAACCGATAAGATGCCCCAGCTCGTGGGTAAGGACATTCTGTATGTCAAAGCTGTACAGCTGGGCATCCGGGGTCCCTGGGCCAACATAACAGAGCGGTCCCGGATTGTCTGGAGTAGCGGGGTTGGCAGTCGATGGCACGTTACCATCGTCGGAAACCGAAGATCCCTTCACTACGCAGTTGGCTTCGTTTCCGCGCAGGAAACTGGTGCTCCAGCTATGGGTCTGGTACTCCTTCACAGTTCCGCAGGTTGTACAGATGCGGTGTCCGTTCAGGATGATGTCGGCTTCAACGATCTGGGCAAAATTGAACCCGCCGACGAGCGCCCGGGTCACTGTAAGGGCCAGTGTTGATTCCGGATCAGCTGCGAAATCGGCGACAGCGGCCGCATAGTCGGTTTCCTCGAAAAAGATCTCGTTCCGTCCGTTGCCAAGCGGCTGGATGAAGCCGCTGGCGTCTCTGACAGGTTGGACCGAATCGGGATTGTCAGGGTCGCCGCTAATGTTCCATTTCACAAACAGTGAACAGATCTGGGTTGCGTCCTCGCGGTCACACGGTGTTTGCGATGTGACGCGACCGGCGGAATCCCGTGTGTAACACACGTAGTTCCCGGCCGAACTATACGCCCGGAACAGGCAGCTCGGAGCTTCGACGAGAGGGGAATCGGTATGGGGACTGGTCCCGGTCGTATCGGGCAGAACGGGCGTCCAGCTCTCGGCGGTCAGGGCGAAATTGATCCCCTTGGCTGCCATCGCGTTATTCCAGGCGGCAATAGCGTTGGTAACTGCGGCAACGTAGCTCTCGTTGGTAACATTATCGGAACCGTTGGATGACCAGTAGACCGTTTCGCCATCAGAGAACCAGCGCGAGGGAAATCCGCCCACCATCAGCGGCGCGAATGCGTCGTCGGTTTCCGGATTGAAGGACTGGGCTTGTGCCGGTACGGCAAGCAGCCAGACAGTGAGCGCAAGTAAGGTGAGCAGTACCGGGCGGTGGATAATCGGAGTCATTCAGTAGCCATTGTAGTTGGCCGCTGGCGGCAAGGAACGTGATTCAAATTCCGTTCGCAAAAAACCTTTGTAAAGGGGATGAAGCCTCATTAACGGGGCGGCCGGAACCGCGGCGTAATGTCGATTTCTGCAGTGGTGAGGAGTTTCTGGAACTCGAACCAGGCTTTCTGGTAACGGCTATCGAAATTCTGGGCATTCCGGTAATGAGCTTCGGCCCCCGCGTAGTCCCGCTCCTTCTCCAGCAGCCTGGCAAGTCTGAAATGTGCGTCTGCAAACGTCGGATCTATCTGTATGGCTGTCCGGTAGTAGTCCCTGGCCAGATGTGTACGGTTTCTGGCGTCCAGAATGGTGCCCATCATGAAGTGGGACCGGGGATCATCGGCCGATTCATTGATGACGCCGTACATGAGCCGTTCGGCTTCTTCGGGATCGCCAGCCCGGAGCTTTGCCCTGGCCTGGAGCTTCATCACCTCAACGCGGTTGGGAACTCCGAGCTCAAGCGCCTGTGTGTAGGCATCAAAAGCCTGATCATAATACTTGTGATACTCGGCAGTGAGCCGTTCCTTTTCATTCAGCCAGTCCTTCCGGCTTTTCCACCGGCCGGGGTCGTATTCGCGAATGACTTCGGGATCGATCGCATACATCTCGTAAATCCGGCCCAGCAGGTCATAGCTTGGTCCTCGCTCCGGGTCAGCCCTTACCGCCTCCAGCGCAAAATAGAGCGCTTCGCGGGGCTGGTTCTCCAGCCGGTAAGAGTCGGCGAGATTGTAGAAAGCCTCCGGACGCTTGTATCCCCGGTCGGCCAGATATCTGAGCTCCGTCCGTGCGAGCTGGAGGTAGTGCTCCATGCGCTTGACCGAGCGTTCATCCCAGAGGGTCATCTTGAATGCGACAGAGATAGCCAGCGTCGCCAGGTTGAGCCGGGCACTGTCATTGTTTGGATCGAGCTCGATAGCCCGGGAGAACTCCTCCATGGCCTTTTCGTCCCTGCCGGCATCCAGATAGGCTACCCCCAGGTTGTAGTGAACACGGGACTTTGTACCCGAGACACGGGAAGTGGCTTCCCACAGGGTGAGTGCCGAGTTCCAGTCCCTCATTCGGACTTCGATGCGCCAGATCCACAGGGACAGAACGGCGATGGCAGCGGCTACTGTCCAAACGCGTGCGCGGGTTTCGCCCACATCCCAGAAGAAACGAATCATCTGGAGCACGATCAGGGCGATGAATATGGTCCCGCCGTACATCCGGTTTTCAACCAGAATATCCTGAAGCGGAGTAATGCCAGTCGTTGGCATCAGCGATATGATGGCGCCCATAACGGCGAAGGCGGTGAGGGGAGCCGATTGCCGCCGCCTCCATGCCCACCAGAGAAACAGAAAGAGCCCTGCGGCGGCAACCAGCGAGCGCCAGTTGAGCAGTGAGTGTTCATACACAAAATCGTGGTCGATCGAAAGGCTGATCGGTGCGAGCCACAGCCAGAAATAGTGCCAGTATGCCTTCAGGTTCGTGGCAAGCAGGTGGAAATCGCCCGGCCTGACTTCGAGCGCTTCCGTAACGCCGAGCACGGACAGCCGGAAGGCGGCGAACAGGATGGCCACGATGGCGAATGGGCTCACGAACAGAATCGACTGGCGGAGCGACCGGGCGCGAACATCGGGTTCGTCTGTTGCCGCAATGGTTTGTGGCGTAATGATCCACCGGTCATAGATAAAAAGAATGACCGGAAGAATGACTGCGCTTTCCTTCGAGAGAACCGCTACTCCCGTGCAGAGCACGGCTGCCGCGTAGCGGAAAATGGTCCTGAGAAGACCGGTCTGTCCCGTGGCTTCACGGACAAGCACCCGTTCGATCAATAACCAGGCGATCAGCATGAACATCAGTGAGAGAGAGCTGGACCGGGCGCTGATGTAAATGACGGGTTCGGACTGGACCGGGTGAGCCGCGAAGGTGGCCGCTACAAAGGCGGCTGCGAGTATTGGCGTCCAGGCCGGACTGACGGGGCTAAAGCGGATGCCTTCAAAGCCGCGCCGGACCACGACGAAAACCAGGATCGTGTTGATGGCATGGATGACAAGATTGATTGCCCGGAAACCTTCGGGAGACTGGCCCAGGAGGGACTGGTTCAGGGCCAGTGAAATGAACAAAACCGGCCGGAAGATGTTTTTCGCAAAAACCGTGTCGAGATTGTTGAGAAGATGCAGCCAGCTGTAATGGAGCCAGTAGTCCCACTGCGCCAGGCCTTCATTAGTGATGATGGTGAACTGGTCATCAAAGACCAGCGGCGCGCTGATGGCCGGCAGATAGATCACGACTGAGGCGATGCCCAGCGTGAGCAAGGCCAGCCAGGAGAAGTTCTTGTAAATCCGTTCCTGCATGCGGCGTCTAGGTTGAGGGAAGCCTACCGAAGCTGTTGCCGGGGGACAATCTCCCCCCGTCCAAACCGGGAAGTTTCACCAGGTGGCCGCGCTCAAGGGTTTTCATCGTTTCCGCCAGTTCTGGTGTGGTGCGTATCACCCGCTCGAGCGCCTGCCATTCTGAGAGCCTGCCGTCCGTCCCGCAGGTGACAAACCGGGTCCGGCCCTTTTCGCGCCGGATCTCGCTAACCACACGTCCTGCGGGTTCCGGAAGGACGGCAGCAACAATGTGCGTGAGCGCGAGCCAGGAATACCTCAGCGCATCCTTTCTTAACCCGGCAAGCTGGTCGATCTGGTGATGGTAAGCGGGCTGCAGCCAGTCGCGGGTTTCGTGGCACCAGTCCCGGTCAGTCTCCAGCATCGGGCACGCCTTTTCGTGGGGACAGGGTCCGGCGATCCGCCATGAGAACCCTGATGATGGCCTGAGCAGGTGCGAACGGAGTTCATGCAGATTCCGGGTAGGGGCTTTCAGTGCCGGTTCGACAATGACGGCAACCCCGTCCGGTGCGAGTGTTTGGGAAATCCACTGGCCAAACCGTGCGGCCAGACCGGAAACCGGACCCTCCAGTTCCACCAGCGTATTGGCCATCACCACAATATCAAAGAGACCAGCGGGAGGCTGAACGGACTGGAAATCACCGGGCTGACGGCGGACGGTAAGGTGTCCGCTTTTGATGAGCGGTTCGATGAGCGGACTTTCGTTCCAGCTGGGATTGTTGTCCAGCCAGAGTGCATCCAGCCCAAAATCTGGCAGGGCGAGCGCAATCCCCAGCGTCGCCGATCCCGGACCTGCGCCGATATCCAGGACACGAAGCCGCTTTTGGCTGGGCCAGCCGGGAAGCCGCAAGCGAAGTTCGTCAGCAATGGCACTCAACTTGAGGGCATTCACGGGCCCGTAATAGGCCGCATAGGCCTCAGTCCACAGGACGGCGGGCAGGTGGACGGCGCCGGTCTTGCCAACGTAATGGTCTGATAGGGCCCTGATCGCTGGAGCCAGCCGCCTCGTGGCAGGGGAAAATGTTTGTTCCAGATAAGCGTGATAGCCGGCGGGAAAGGCAAGCTGGCGGGCCATGAGAGGAATCTATACGCTTGCCCGCACCCCTCCAAACGGTTACGGGAAGGGCCCTATGACGAATGTCCGTACCCGCTTTGCCCCCTCTCCCACAGGCACTCTCCATATCGGTGGAGCCCGTACGGCGCTGTTCAACTGGCTCATCGCCCGTCACTACGGCGGCAAGTTCATTCTCCGGATCGAGGATACGGACCTGGAGCGGTCCAAAAGGGAGTTCGAGGACGATATCCGCCACTCGCTCGAATGGCTGGGACTGCACTGGGACGAGGAGTACCGGCAGTCGGAGAGGTTCGATCTGTACCGTGAAAAGGCCCGCTCACTGATAGAGAAAGGTGCCGCCTACCGTTGCATCTGCACACCGGAAGAGATCGGCGAAAAACGGGAGCTGGCGATTCGCCTGAAACGGCCCTGGCGTTATGACGGCACCTGCCGGGAAAAGAACATTCCGGCCAGCACGGACAAGCCGTTCGTTGTGCGGCTCAAGAGTCCGCTGGAGGGTGAGTTCACGCTGGACGACCTGGTACGCGGCAGCGTCACCGTAAGTGCGAAGGAACTGGACGACCTTGTTCTCATGCGCGGCGACAGCGTGGCGACATTCCAGCTTGCCAATGTGATTGACGACGTGGAGATGAAAATCACCCATATCCTTCGTGGCGAGGATCACCTCACCAATACGTTCCGGCAGGTCCATATTTACCAGGCACTTGGCGCAGAGCCACCCCGTTTCGGTCATGTGCCGCTCATTCACGGCAAGGAGGGAAAGCTCAGCAAGCGTGACGGTGCGGTTTCGACGCTCGAATACCGGGATCAGGGGATCCTGCCCGAAGCACTCCTCAACTTCCTTGTCCGGATTGGCTGGGCCAAGGGCGATCTGGAAATCCTTTCCCGTGACGAGATGATCGGGCATTTTGATTTTGGCGGCATTGGCCGGTCGGCGGGTATTTTCAACCCGGAGAAACTCCAGTGGCTGAACGGCCACTATCTGCGTTCGCTGCCTGAGGAACGGATTATCGAGCTTTTCTCGCCTGCGGTCGAACGGCGGGGATTCCGGCCACCGGAGCGCAAGGTGGTTGTCCACCTGGTTCGCGCTTCCCGGGAACGGGTGAAGTCGCTGGCCGAGATGGTTGATATCAACGTCTGGGCATTCGAGCGTCCGGCTACATTTACTGACAAGGCCCAGAAGCTGCTCACGGCAGAAACAAAGGCGTTGCTCGAAAAGCTGCTGGAATTTCTTGCTGCACAGCCGTCATTTGCCGCCGCAGATCTGGAAGCGGCAGCGAAGACCTGGGTCGAAACCAGCGGCCTGAAGCTTAAGGATGTGGCGATGGCGCTCCGCGTGTCGCTTACCGGATCGAACGTTTCCCCGCCTATTTTTGACGTTCTGGATGTCCTTGGCCGGGACGAATCTTTGGCGCGTATCCGCAATACCATCAGTCGCATAAATTAAAGCATTTCTCCGGATTGCCGTCGCCTGTTGCAGGCGGCATGATCCGGTCATGGTGCGCAGGCTTATTCTCTCCTTGGCAGGTCTCTGGCGTTCGCTTGTTTACAGGCTGATCGGACGCCGGTTGCGATTCCCCTGGCTGGAAATCGAGATAAGGGGTTCCTTGCCGGAATCGGGCGATGGTTTCGATCTTCTCGGCTACCTCATGGGGCGCAGGCAGACCGAGGTATCCCTGCTGGATCTGCTGACCGTTCTTCGCGCCGCCGCCCGGGATGAGAACCTGCGGGCCGTGCTGATCAGCATTGGTACTCTCGAATGCGGATTTGCACGGATCGAAGAGATTGCAGTCGCTATTTCCGAAGTCCGGGAGGCGGGCAAGCGGATCGTCGTTGTCGCCGAACATCTGGGGCTGAAGGAATACAGGCTCGCCTGCGAAGCTGACCGGATTGTGCTGGCTCCACAGGGCGGGCTTTCGATAGCCGGGACGGGAGCGGATGTAACTTTCTTTAGAGGGCTGCTCGACAAGTTCGGCATAGAGCCCCAGCTCCTGCACCGGGGCGATTACAAGAGCGCATCCGAACTGCTGACGGAAAAATCCATCAGCGCTCCACACCGGAAAATGCTGGATGAGCTGCTTGGTGACCTGTTCAGGCAGTTGGCAACGGCGGTCGCGCTCCGGCGCGGACTGAGTACCGAAGTGGCGTTACGTATTCTCGGTGACGGTCCCTATACCGCCAGCCGGGCCCTGGAAATGCGGCTGGTGGATGCCCTGGGGCATGCGCCGGACGAACGCGAACGGATCCGGCTGGAACTGGCCACCACAGACACCATCACGACAGGGCAAGGGAACGAAATCAAAGGCGCGGGCTATGGCCAGTATCTCAGGCTTGCTGCGCTTCGGGCCCGTCAGGAGATCAGGAGTTCCGATGGCGTGGCACTTCTTCATATTGAAGGGACGATTACCTCCGGAGAAGGGATCCGCGATGCCCGCGAGGCGCGTTCCACCGGTTCAAAATCGGTAGTTCGCGCGGTCGAGGCCATCAGGAAAAACAGGCGGATCAAGGCGCTGGTACTCCGGGTGAACAGCCCCGGCGGCAGTGGCCTTGCATCGGACGTGATGCTGGCGGCGCTTTCCCGGCTGGAAATTCCGGTAGTCATAAGCATGGGCGATGTGGCGGCTTCAGGTGGTTACTATGTCGCGGCGAACAGAAAATTCCGCATCTACGCTGGCGCCGGGACCATTACCGGCTCTATCGGTGTCATAGCGGGAAAGATCGCACTGGCTGGCTTGTACGAAAAACTGGGTCTGGGCCACGCCCATGTGGGACACGGGACTAGCTCGAACTACTTCTCCGCCCATACGCCCTGGACACCGGAGCAGCTGGCCCGAACCGAGCGCGACATCGACGAATTTTACCGCGATTTTGTGGGCAAGGTGGCTGAAGCCCGTGGCAGGACTTTTGAAGAGATTCACGAGGTTGCACAGGGGCGCGTCTGGACTGGAGCACAGGCCAGGGAGCGAGGGCTTGTGGACGAGGTTGGAGGGCTGAGAGCCGCGCTAAACACCGCCCGCACACTGGCGGGACTCCCCGAGGGCGCAATCCGGATTTTCAGCCGGTTCCAGCGGCGTCCGCGCCTTCCCCTCCGGCTTGCCGTGGAGTTCCCGGACGAACCCGTGGCCGGGCTGCTGCCGGAACTGAAAATCTGGAACTCGCTGGCACACGACCGGCTGCTCGCGCTCATGCCATGGCGCTTGAGGATTTACTGAGCAGGGCACCACGCGCCTCATTCGCGCTGGCGAAACCGGCACAAAACAGGGCGACTCGAAGCTCACGTATGATCTGTCCGATCTGGTGGCTGACGGTCTTGGACGATTTCCGGGCGGCGTTCAGTAGTCCGCCGCCGGTACTGGCGAGCGTCGCGCCGAGGCCGATGGCCGTAGCCGCTTCGCGGCCGTTTCTAAGGCCCCCGCTCGCGATCAGCGGAATCCGGCGATTCACGTTCCGGACGTTGATAAGACTGGAAGCAACATCGTGTCCCCAGTCGCCGAACAGCCTGGCGATATTGCGGTTTTCGGGGTTTGCCGCACCCTCGACCAGTGCCCAGTTCGTTCCGCCAAGGCCGCCGGTGTCGAGACCCGCAATACCTGCGCTGATCAGCCGTCGCGCCGACCGCTCGGAGATTCCCGATGACACCTCGCGGGCAAACACCGGTACGGAAAGGGAACGGCAGACCTTCTCTATCTTTTCCAGAAGTCCCGCAAAGTTCGTGTCGCCGCCTTCCTGTAGTGCCTCCTGGAGGGGGTTGAGGTGCAGGAAAAGCGCATCCGCCTCGATCATTTCGACCGCCCTGCGGCACTCATCGGCGCCGAAACCGTAATTGAGCTGTACTGCCCCGAGGTTGGCGAACAGGAAGATGGATGGAGCAGCCTTGCGGACCTGGTAGGTGTAGGCGAGTTCCGGGTTGACAATCCCCGACCTCTGGGAACCGACGCCCATGGCGATTCCCGTCTCTTCGGCGGCTTCGGCAAGGTTCAGGTTGATCCGGTGGGCCAGCGGAGTGCCGCCTGTCATGGGAGAAATCATCAGTGGTGCCTGGAGCGTCTTCCGGAACAGGCGGGTCGAGGTATCCACATTGGTCAGATCCACTTCCGGGACTGCTTCGTGGGAAAACCGGTAACGTTCCAGTCCATTGGGGACAGGACTTTGCACTGAATCGTCCCCGGCGCAGATCTCGATATGCAGTTCCTTGCGGGAACGGATCTGGCGTCCGGCGGCAGCAGGCCTGGAGTGTTTCCGTCTGACGGGCATAACCGCCGCCGAGCGTGACTGCGGGTTGCGGGGCGGGTCAACAGTGCCTTGCGGACTCCCTGTTCTTGACTGTCCGGTGCGTTTCCGGCCCATAGTGACCGGGGCTTTAGCCGCGGCGAAATATGTACCGGCACACGATCAAAGATGAAATACCGCTCTGGACTGCCTTTAACTGGAGCCTGCTGGCGTTCCTTTCGGGGAGTGTGAATGCAGGCGGCTTTCTGGCCTGTCACCGGTTCGTCACACATATTACCGGCTTTGCCACCCACTTCGGTATCGATCTGGTCGAGAAAAAATACGTCGAGGCGTTCGGCATCCTGACCGTGCCGGTGTTTTTTGTGGCCGGCGCGATGGGGTCGGCCCTGCTTGTGGAACGGCGCAGCCAGCAGGGCCAGGAGCCCAGGTACGATGCCGTAATGGGACTTGTCACCCTGTGCATGGTGATGGTGGCAGTGGGTGGCTACTTCGACTGGTTTGGTGCATTTGGCGAGGTTGCCCAGGTCCGGACCGATTTCCTGTTTCTGGTTGTCCTGTGCGGAGCGAGCGGGCTCCAGAACGCTGCCATTACGTCGGCATCACGCGGAACCATGCGGAGCACCCATCTTACCGGCATCGCCACGGATCTGGGGATCGGACTGGTGAAGTATTACTACACTCCCCAGGTGGACGCAGCGAGCCGCGAACGCCGCCTGCGTGTCCAGCTCGTCCGGATCGCCTCGACGGTCGCTTTCGTTCTGGGTTCGGTGGCGGGAGCGCTGCTGTTTATCTGGTATCAGTATCTGGGATTTCTTCTGCCCGCAGCTATTGCCGCGCATGTCACCCGCGTCGCATGGCGCGAGCGCACGCGGCACGGCGACAGCGGGGTATACTGAAAGCTTCTCAGGCCTGCGCCAGCTTGCGGGCTGACCAGGCCATGCCGCCGGGATTCCTGTCGCGGGGTGCGAAGAACCGGATATAGAAATCCCCGAAGACCGACGACCACTTTTCAGCCTGACTGCCGAGAAGCTGCCGCCAGCGGCGCGGGTCGTCCGATTGCGGAAAGAACGTGTCGATCAGATAGTCGTTCCAGGAGTTCGGGAACATCACGAAACCCCGGCGGAGTTTCCAGCGGCCCATGCCCTTGGCGATATCGAGCTGGTCGCGCATTCCCTTTTTCACCGCCTTGTTGATATCGATCCCGATCACCCGTGCGTCTTCCTTCATCATCTGGATGGCGAAGAAGATGCCGGCGAGCCAACGGAACTGGCTGAAAGCGAAACCTGCGGCATCGCGGGCGGTGAGGTTTTCGAGGTACTGGGGAAGGTAGTTCTTTCCGAGACCCACGTGCCGCGCCTCATCCAGTTTCACGTAGTCGAGCACTTCGGTCAGTACCGGATCGCATTTTGTCCTGGCAACCTCGTTGAACAGGTTGAAGGCGATATTCTCGACGAACACCTGCATTCCGGCGAGCTTGATGTGGATTTCCTTCGAGTGGCGGACGTCTTCCAGTATGGCACGGGCGAAGGGGTTGATGTCTGGAAGCTCCACTCCGAGATAGTTCAGGTACCGTCCCATCACCGATACATGGCGGGCTTCGTCGATCGTCTGTCCAGCGGCAGCGAATTTGGCCGCAAGGTCTGGGGCGATATCGACCACCTGGCTTGCCACCAGCATGGCAACCACCTCGCCGTAGTAGATGATGGAAAAAATGCGGGCGAGGGCGAGCCGTTTTTCCTCGGGAAGCTGGCAGGGACCATGCTTTGCCACCAGATCGTCAAATACCTGCTTGTCATCCCAGCACTTCCGCAGCGTGCTCTCGTACAAACGCTCCAGTTCGGGATATTTTTTCAGGTTGCCCAGATTGGCGAATATGTAGGGATTGAAGTCAGTGGGATGAGGTTTGACATTGAACTCCTGCTGCATGGAAACCGGGGCTCCTTCTGACAATGACGCCAGCGTCAATCTGATGACAAAATGGTGAACGCCTTATCGTGTTGCGTCAAGAAAATTTAATAGAATACCCGTGCCGGGAACTTTCAAAACTGCTTGAAACTACAGTGAGTTAGTTGGAACAGCCGCACCGTTATGGCTTCAGTAGCCGCTCGGGCAGAGCACCGGTGGAGACCGGCAGGCCGGCCTCCTGCCAGCCTTTTTCTATCACCCGCCCCATTCCGTCGCGGGCACCGCCGAAGCCGCCGCGCACGTTGACAAGTGTCTCGTAACCCTCGCCTTCCAGAATCTGGCAGGCACGCATGCTACGTCCACCGGCCATGCAGCCGACGACAAGTTTGGTATTCCTGGGGAACTTCGCCGCGACTGCCCTGACGAAATCGGGGTTGGGCTGCATACCCATCCGTCCCGGCTCCATCACCGGTGCGTTCCAGGCCCCTTCGGGGTGGCCCGCCGTGAATTCGTCCATCGTACGGACATCCAGATAAACATAACCCTCGTCACTCATCAGGCGGCGAGCCTCGGCGGGCGGGACTTCACGGATCGGCATAACAGGTACCTCTTGTCCCTGGGATCGCGTAGGCGGAACTAAACTTCCCTGAAGAAGTATGGCGTCAGGCAGTCGAGTTTTTTCTCGTAGGTCTTGGGGTCGATGAACCACATGGCTGCCGATATCGACGACAGGAGCGAGTTGCCGTCCTGGGGGGTAAAGCAGAAGCCGACCACTTCGGTCTCGTCCTTGATGGCGAGAGTGGGGGCGGAGATGACCGTCTGCGACAGGATACGGCCGAAAATGCCGTGGTCACGGCCGAAACTGAAAACGGTATTGGTTGAGCGCTTGTCCGTCAGGGCGATGAGCGGGTGACTCTTCAGCCGGTCAACCACGCCTGCCTTGGAAACCTTCTCCTTCGTCCGGATGGAGAAATGGAGCGTGTGCATGTACTGGCTGTTAAGCTTCAGCGCGCTTGAATAGAGCTTGGGCTTCAGGTTCAGCGTTTCAAACAGATGGAAAGCATCGTGGGCATGGTGTGTCCCGAAGGCCTCGTCCTTGTGCTTGTCCGGCATGGGAGAGGGCACGAAGTCATCGTCCTGCGAGATGTCGGAAGCCCGCCGGATGCAGAGAAACCGGCCTTCGAGAAGATTGCCCGGATCGGCCCCGCCCTTCATGCCAAGGGTTTTCACCAGCACGGAAATATTGTGCGTATTGCAGGAAACCACCTGGACAAACTTGTCCTCCCCCGGACGAAGCGCCTCGTCATTGATCCCCCTGGCATACATGCGCCCGAACCCGAATTCCGAGCCCTGCGCGATGAAGCCCTTGATGTTGCCATTCAGTTTTGAATAGACCTTTTCCTTCATCTCGTTGCCGATGGGCGTGCAGTCGATCACCACGGTGGCCCGTTCGAGCGCCTCAATAGCTTCAAGGTCCGGCTTCATGCCGAGCTTTTCGAAATCAGCCTTGCGATCCTTGTCCACGGCAAGCCTCGCTCCCTTGGAGATCAGCTGCGTCACCTTCGACCGGTCGGTGGTAAGCGGGGTGCGCTTGTGGAAGGTCACATCGTCGATTCCCAGCTCCTTGCGGAAACGGGAGAGAATTCCAATAAGGGGCTCGCCAATGGTTCCGGTGCCGACAACGTGGATGACGGTAGGCTTCGACATGTGATCGGTATGCTCCTTAGGAAAATGAAACGTCCGGCCGGGATACCGGAACATCCGTTCCCGAGCGGCAGATTTCGTTAACCGCTTTTCAGCGGCTTGTCGAGATATAGCCCGAACGAAACGCGGCAAGGCTGATCGGGGTCAGAAATCCCTTCAACCTGTCGTTATTACGGTGTTTTTACAGGAACCGGCCTCTCCGCCAGTTCGCGGGTTCCACCAGCCGGCACAGTGTCCGTACACCGAACCCGGTCCCCATGCCGGGATAGCCCGGCTGGTCGTCGTCGTACCAGGAGGGCCCGGCAATATCGAGATGGGCCCAGGGGAGTCCGCCAGTGAACTCCCTGAGAAAGAGCGCCGCCATGATGGCATCACCATAGCGTGTAGAGGCGACATTCTTGAGATCGGCTATCGGAGACAGGATGTGCCGGCGGTATCCGGCGGGAAGCGGCATTTGCCAGAACCGCTCGAACGCCCGGCTGCCGGCATCGAGAATGTCACCTGCAAGCCGGTCGGAAGTGGAAAAGAGCCCCGCGTAGTCTTCGCCAAGTCCCACGACGCAGGAACCGGTAAGCGTGGCGAGATCCACGATGGCATCGGGTTTCAGGGTGGTGGCATAGTGAATGGCATCCGCCAGTACGAGACGTCCTTCGGCATCGGTATCACCCACCTCCACATGGCGTCCGCTCATCGATTTATAGACATCCCCCGGTTTGTACGAGTTGCCGCCAAAGCTGTTCTCGGCCGCCGGAATGAGTCCGCTTATCCGCATGGGTGGTGCTAGATCTGGCAGGGCGTGGAAAAGCCCCAGAACGGCCGCAGCCCCGCCCATGTCGCCTTTCATCGTCGGGAGGCCCGGGTAGCGTTTCAGGTCGATGCCACCCGTATCGAACGTGATTCCCTTGCCGACGACCGCCAGATGACCGCTGGCGGCCTTGCCAGGTGAATATTCGAGATGAATGAACTTTGGCCTATTCGCCGATGAGCGGCCCACGGCGGCCAGCAGGCCCATGCCCCGCTTCACGATTTCACGGTGATCCCAGATGGTCGCGCTGATGTGGGGATTTCTGGCCAGCCCACGGGCTTCTTCTGCGAGCCGTTCGGGCGTCACACTGGCGCCATCGCTATTCACCAGTTCAAAGGCCCGGGCGTGGGCTGTTGCCATGGCGGCAAACTTCTTCAGGTCGGCGGCGGGAAGCGGTTCGTCCCCGCTCACAATGATGGCCTCGCGGAGCTTCTGGCGGCGGGGTTTCTGCTTGCGCGAGAAATAAAGAGATCCCATTGCCGCGCCGGTAATCGCCGCTTCGCGGCTTCCGGAAAGATTCCCGGCAAGCAGTGCCACCGAGGGGCAGTCGCCCAGGGCCGCCTTTCGTACGCCGGCAGCATAGGAATCTGTCAGGTCGGCGTTTCCCGCTTCTGCCCGTGAGGCGATTCCGGTAAAAACAACAAGGGGTGGAAGCAGCCTGCTTTCGCAGCTCACGGCCGCAACGGATCCGATCTCACCGTCGATACCGGATGCCGCCCGGAGCCGGTCGATAAGTTCCATTACCGCTTTGGGGACACGACTGTACAGATGGCTGCTGCCGGTCCGGTAGACCGGCACGACCAGCGCCCCGGCTGCCGCGATATCGTTCATGCTCTTCTGGAGGATCCGCACAGGCATCGAAACTCCTCAAATTATACCCGCCGGGCGGGTGCACTCTCATAACACGGGGCAGGGCCGGAGACACGCAGCCTGCCGTCCACCCTGTTGCCGATGACGCGGCGCAGTGCTACTGAATGAATGCTCATTCATTGGCTGTGGCGGTTCCCGCCACGCCGGAAAAGGGAGAACTGCCATCATGCCGACCATGCGGGACCGGGTTCAGAAGCTCGACAGCTTGCGGACGAAAATCAAGGAGATGGGCGGAGCCGACAAGATCGCCCAGCAGCACCAGCGGGGCAAGCTATCCGCCCGTGAGCGGCTCGATCTTCTGTTTGACAAGGCCGAGTGGACGGAATTCGGCATCAGCGGTACTCCGATGCCGGGTGGATCTGGCGACAAGCGTGTCAATGCCGACGCAGTGGTGACGGCATGGGGCAAGGTAGATGGCCGCCCGGTGGCGGCTATCAGCTACGACTTCACGGTAAAGGGTGGTTCGATCGGCCTCACGGGAGAGCGTAAATGCACGCGCATGCGGGAGTTCGCCCTGCGTGAACGGATCCCGATCGTGTGGCTGATTGATTCGGCCGGCGGCCGTATTGATATCTCCCAGGCCACGGGCGGCGGCAGCGGTGGTGCGAAGGGTGGCGGTCTCATGGGAGGGGCCATCCCCGATTCGGCTGGCGACTTCCTGTCACTCTTTGCCGATTCGGGCTATCTCTTCCGCGAACAGATTGTAATGAGCGGCGTTGTGCCACAGGTGGCCGCCATGGTTGGCCCCGGCGCGGCCGGTACGGCCTACATACCTGGTCTCGCCGACTTCGTCCCGATGGTGAAAAACATCGGCTCGATGGCCCTGGCGGGTCCGCCGCTCGTGAAGGCCGCCATGGGGGAGGACGTCGACGAGCAGTCGCTTGGTGGTTCAAAAATTCACTGCGAAGTGTCGGGTGTGGGAGATCTTGAAACGGCCGATGACAAGGAATGCATCGCCATTACGCGGAAATACCTCTCCTTCATGCCGCTTTCATGCAAGGAAAAACCGCCTGTCATCGCCTGCATCGACTCCATTGACCGGCGGGAAGAGAGCCTGATTGATCTGGTTCCGGATGAATCGCGAAAGCCCTTCGACATGTATGCGGTGGTCCGGGCAATTGTGGACAACGGAGATATTCTCGACATCAAGCCGAAGTTTGCGCGGAATATCATCACCTGCCTGTCACGCCTGAACGGCTATCCCGTGGGGGTCGTGGCGAACAATTCAAAGTTCATGGGCGGAATCATTGATAACAACGCCTCCGACAAGGCGGCGCATTTCATCCAGATATGCGATGCGTTCAATATTCCGCTGCTTTTCTTCCATGACGTGCCGGGCTTCATGGTCGGCACCAAGGCCGAGCATGCGGGAATCATCCGCCACGGCGCCAAGTTCATTCATGCGATGGCCTCGGCGACGGTTCCCAAGCTCTCGGTCATCTGCCGGAAGAGTTATGGGGCGGGTTACTACGCCATGTGTGGGCGGGCCTATGAGCCCGATATCCTGCTTGCCTGGCCGGGTGCGGAAATCTCGATCATGGGTGCCGAAGGAATGGTTGGTATTTTCGGCCGCCGGTTCATGAAGCAGGGGCAGGAACTTGCCCCACAGGTGGCGAAGATGATCGCGGACATGATCCGCCCGGCCATCGACATTCACAAGGTGGCCGACTGGGGGTTCATCGACGACCTGATTGATCCCCGTGATACCCGCCCCATGCTGTGCCGGGCCATCGAGGTTGTCTGGCGCAAGGAGATTGAAAGACCGTACCGCAAGCATGGTATCATGCCTGTGTGACTCCCGGCCGTAACAAGCGTCCCGCCCGGAAATCCAGGGCGCCCGTGCGGCGGACACCGTACCGTCACCGGGCAGTCGGCCGTTCCGGCGATCCAGCCGTCCGGCTGCTGGAGCGGGTGCGGACACTCATGTCGGGTGCCGAGCTGCTGGAAAGGCGGATCGGGAAAATACCGGACGAGCTGGCTGAACTGATGCAGATTGCCCGGAATCTGCATGATGAGCTTCACCGGGGGAATCCCGGACCGGCCCGCCTGAAGGAGATTCGCTCTACGCTGGACTATCTTTCCGGCTGGCTGGAGGAGATCGACAGCACGGACGGAGAGCCCGAGCGCGAGAGCTTGGGACACCCAGCCCGTGGTGTCGCGGCCCGCCGGGAAGCCGCCGATCTGGCTGACAGGGCACGGAAGGCCGTGGCCAGTGGCGATTTAGAGGAAGCCATCCGGCTGGCTGACCGTGCTCTCGAAGCCGACCGCAATTTTACCGAAGCGCGGCTGGTTCCGGCCGAGATCGATATTCTGCTGGGGTCCGATACGGACGCCGTTCGCAAGCTGTTCCATGTGACCGAGGTTGCCCGTGAGCAGCTCCAGGCCCGTCAGGCGGCAAATCCCTTTTTGGCCGACAAGCCCTTTCCGCTGGCGTTCGACTTTCTGGCCGATTCCGACGCCCGTGCCTACGCACGGGCGCTGGAACTGCTCGCGGGCGCGCTCTTCCGGCTCGGCCGGTACGACGAGGCACACCGGTTTACCGAGGAAATCACCCAGCTCGATCCGAAAGGCGCGCTGTTCGCTGTCGAGCTTCGGGCAGCGGCGGCGCACATGGCCGGGTACCTGGATGAAGCGGACAGGTTCTACGATGCGCTCGGTAACAGTCTGCTTGGCAGCATCGGACGAATTCTGCTCCTCCGGGGAAGGGGAGACATGACGGGTGCATCGGTGGGGCTTCAGCAGCTCCTGCTGGAGTACCCCACGCTGGGGGAGATGCTCATAGATGGCGGCGAAGGAGAGCACTGGGCCCGGTCGCTGGGCCCGGAGCGGCACCGGGAAGTGCAGGAGCTTGCCCACTGGAGGCCTCTCTGGCGCGGCGAACTCGACTGGATCCGGTCAGTCATCGGGTCTCCCAACGCGGTTTCGGACCTGATGCGCCTTCGTGAACTGGCCGCCGAGTACGGCAAGGCCCGTACGGACACGATCCGTGACAATATCCGCCGCGAGTTCGAGCGGCTCCGGAACCCGATCCGGCTCCGCACACGGGAAGTCGCTGGCGCACGGATAGGCAGCAAGCCATGAAGTCCCGTGATCTGTCGAAACGCGTGTACACATACCGGCTGGATGGGAACGGGCGGTGGCACTACGGCAAAAACCCGGTGACCGATCCTGATCTGGCACGGGACTTTTTCGCCGGCCTGCAGCAGGAACCGGATGGATCATGGTCCTTCCTGTGCGAGGGAGAGCGGTGCAGGGCCGTGGTGGAAGACGTGCCGCAGTTCGTGGAACGGCTGGAGGCGGTGACCAGTCCGGATGGCGGTGCGCTGGAGGCTGTGGGCCTCGTGCTGGGCTCGGGAACTTCCGAAATGCTGGACCCCGGCACCCTGAGGTCCGGCACCGGCGGCGCGCTCTATTGCACGCTGAAGTCGGGCCAGTCTGCGAGGTTTCACCGGCTGCCGCAACTTGAACTGGCCCGCTGGGTCAGTGAAGAAGCGGACGGGGCTGCGGTCCTGAGGATTGCCGGACGCAGCTTTCCGGTAACGGACGAAAAGCAGTAATGGCCGACCTCACCGTCACCGAAATCTTCCACTCCATCCAGGGCGAATCGTCCCAGGCTGGCCGTCCCTGCGTGTTCATCCGGCTTACCGGCTGTCCACTGCGGTGCCGGTGGTGCGACACGGCGTATGCCTTTGCCGGCGGCGAAGGCATGGATTACAGCCAGGTGCTCGAAAAAGTCGCCGCCTACGGAACGAAGCTGGTCGAGGTGACCGGTGGCGAACCGCTCGCCCAGGGAGGCTGTGTCCCTTTGCTGAAGGCCCTGCTTTCGGAAGGCTATGAGGTGATGCTGGAAACCGGCGGGGCCCACAGCCTGAAGGACGTTCCGCCCGAGGTGAGGAAGATCGTCGATCTCAAGTGCCCCGGTTCGGGTGAATCGGACCGGAATTTGTACGGGAATCTGGACCTGTTGCATTCCCACGATGAGGTTAAGTTCGTGATCGCCGGTCGCACCGATTATGAATGGGCCCGCCAGCAGGTCCGGGAGCACGGAATCGGGCACATATGCGGTATCCTGTATTCACCGGTGCATGGTGAACTGGAGCCGGCGGAACTGGCCGCGTGGCTGCTGGAGGACCGGCTTCCCGGCCGCCTCCAGATCCAGCTTCACAAGCTGCTGTGGCCGGGCCGCGACCGGGGCGTCTAGCTGCTTACGGCAGGCTGATTGCTGCGGTGACCGGACCGTTCACCCCTTGGCAGGTGAGCGTATAGGCGCCGTTTCCGCCCGGAACGAGGGAGCTGTTCAGGGCGACATTCAGCGGTCCGGTCAGCACGCCGCCGGAAAGAATGCAGGAGCTGGCCGCGTTGGTCGTCCAGCTCAAGGTCGTGCCACCCGATTTCTCGAACGTCTTGATCCAGACGTGGTAGGGCACATGGTGGCGGCCTGGATCGGCCGGGGAAGCATCCAGCGTGCTTGGCGTGTCGCGGTTCGTTGTCTGCTGGGTCCAGTCGAGGCCGCCCATGACGGCAAATGCCGCATCGGCCAGTGCATCGCTACCGGTATCCACGCACGATCCGGACGGATCGAGGAATACCTGGCCACTGGCCGCATGGAGGAAGGGATCGGTGAATATCTGGGTGTTGCCGCCGCCCAGATTCTGGTCGGCGCAATTTGCAACAAATGCCGGTGCATCCACCCAATCGACAGCCCCACTGCCACCAGTGTTTCCGTAAAAGGCCGAATTGGTGATGGTTGCCGTGCTGCCGACCGAATTGAATATGCCGCCACCATTGCCCGCATTGGCGTCGTTGCCGCTGAAAGTGGCATTAACCACTTCCAGAGTGGCTCCACCGCCGCCGCTGTTGTGGCTGAAGATGGCACCGCCGGAGCCGAAGGCGCTGACGCCCGCACTGTTTCCGCGGAATGTTGAGTTGATGACCAGAAGGTCCGAATCATGGTTGTAAATGGCACCGCCGTTGTGTGTGACTCCGTTGCCGGAAAACAGGGAGTTGAAAACCGTGGCAGTTGATCCGGCATTCATGAAGATTGCCGCGCCCTGGAACTGGCTGGTATTTCCGCTGACAACTACATTGTCCATTTCCAGGGTTGAGCCATAGCCGGCGATGGCTCCCGCCAAAAAGTTTGCGTGGTTGTCCAAAATGACGGAATCCAGCACCCACAGTTCTGACCCCTCGGCATAAATCGCCGCTCCGCTGGCATCTGCAGCCCCGAGGGCCTGGTTTTTCCTGATAATCACGTTGCTGATCACGAGATTGGTGACATATTCGGCCCCGATTCCCGCACCGCTTGTGTTATTCATCCCGGTATCCAGGACTCCGTTGCCGCCAGTGATGATGAAGCCATCGATATCGGCATCGCTCGCGGCGTGGATAACCCGCCTGGAGTCGGTCGGCGTGAACAGGCCGTCCCCGTTGGTGTCGCCCGATAGCACGCTGTGGACGAATGGTGTCGAGGGGCGCTGGGAGACGGTGCCCTCAGTGCCGGCAAATCCGCCATACAGGCTCACGCCATCGGCCATGGTGATGAAAGTGCCGGTGCCACTGGAACGGTAGGTTCCCTGCCGCACCCAGACCTGCCCGCCGGAGACCGGGGCCAGATCGTTGATCGCCTGCTGGATATTCGCCGTGCCGTTGGCCCATGAGCTTCCGTTGCCGGAACCCGCCGGTGGCGTCCGGACGAACCGGGTATTGTATCCGATGGTCAGCATCGCCGTGGCGGAAGCTTCGCCGTCGGAGACGCGGATGCCGATAGTGCAGAGCGAGCCCAGCACCGCGCAGGTGCCGCCCACGGTCCCGTCAGCCGCCACCGTTCCGAAGGCGCAGGTGCCGCCGCTGCGGTCGAAGGTCAGCGTCGCCGGATTGGTGTCGATGTCATCGCCCGTGGCCTGAAAGACCGGAGTGTCCCCGGCCGCGCAGGTGATCGACGCCGGTACATTGGTCAGGAACGGCGCGTCGTTCACCAGATCGACAGTGATGACAACGGTTGCCGTGGATGAAGCGCCCGGCTCGGTGTCGGTGACCTCGAAATCGAAAGCGTCGCCGCCACTATAGTCGGCGACCGGCGTATACCGGACAGTGGCCGGCATGGGGATGGGGAACGAGAGCGCGGCGCCGTTGATATCGGTCACGGTTCCGTTCGCCGGGCCGTTCAGGATATTGGTCAGGAACACCTGATCGCCGTGGATGATGTCGCTATCGGTGGCGGTAAGCTGGATGAACGTGAAGGAATCCTCGTTCACCGTGGCTACGCCGGCCTGGGCCACCGGAGGTACGGGCACCCGGTTTACCGTGAAGTTCACGACCGCGGTGTGGGTAAGGCCGGTGCTGTCCTGGACGCGGAAGACGGCAAGATCGCTGGAGAAGAACCCGCCATTCGGCCGGTACCGGACGGGAAGGCCATTGTTCGCACCCTGCGTGATCGTTGCCGACGGAAGGGTCAGTGCCGCGTCGAACTGGTCGGTAATGACGCCGCTGGACGGCGGAACGAGGATGGACTGGATGAAGAGGGTATCGCCCGTGTCGGGGTCGGTTCCGTCCAGTGTGAAATCGACGAACGTATCCTGGTCGAGCGTGTGTGCGCTGCCGATGGCACGGGGCGGGTCGTTGACCGGCGTGACGCTGATCGTGACCGTCGCCGAGCCGGTGTTGCCGGCAATATCCCTCACGGTGAACTCAAAGCTGTCGTTCACGTCCGAATCCGGGTCCGGCACGTAACGCACGGTAATGGGGGCGGCGAGCGGCAGCGCGACCGGGTTTCCAGAAAGGGTCGTCAGGATTCCCGTTGCAGGTCCATTCTGTATGCTCAGGACGGATACGGCATCGCCAGTGTCGGGATCCGTTCCGGTCAGCACGATGTTGATGGTGGAGTCTTCGAACAGCGTGACTGCCTGGGGGGTGGCAACGGGCGAATCGCCGGAGGGAATGACCGTAATCGTCACGTTTCCGGTGGATGTGAGATTGTGGGTGTCCGTCACGCTGAACGTGAACGTCTCCACTCCATCGAAATCCGGGTCAGGCGTGTACCGGATCATGGCGGGGATGGCGACGGGGAAGACGAGCAGATTGTCATCTGTATCGGTCACGGTGCCATTCGAAAGCCCGTTGATCGCCGTGAGCGACACCATATCACCCGTGTCGGCATCAGAGGCATCAAGAAGGATATCAACGAAATCATCCTCGTCCACCGTATCCGTGATGCCAAACGGGACCGGCGCGTCGGCAACCGGATGGATCACCACTTCATGAATGACGGTGGTCGTAGCGGTCTCTCCAGTAGCGGTTTCGGTGGCGGTGGCCTCGACGGTGATCTCAAACCCCTCGTCACGGTTCAGCTGGGGGATGATCTTGAGATTCACAAGCTGGTTCTGGGTCAGTGAGTAGACGCCGTTCCCGAAATAGGAACCATTGCTGAGGAAGGTTCCGTCCGGGATGCCGGAAATCACCACAGGGGAGAGCGTTTCCGATCCGTCGGTATCCGCCAGGAGCGCCGTGATGTCCAGCGGGATCAGGGTGTCCTCGTCGCCCTCGGCTGAAACGCTGATCAGCGGCTCATTGACGACCGGCTGAACAGTAATGGAGCCGATACCCGTCACCTCGGAGCGTTCGTCCCCGGTCGTGATCTGGTAGAAAAACTCGTCAGTCCCGCTGAAGTAGGGGTCGGGCGTATAGGTGACCGTCAGGGGTTCTCCACCGTACATGGCGCTGAGGGTTCCATGCGCTGGCGGAGTCAGTATTTTCACCGTCAGGTCCGCATCCCCGTTATCGAGGCTGGTTCCCCTGATCTGGAAACCGACAGGGGTA
This sequence comes from Deltaproteobacteria bacterium, assembly GCA_026129095.1. NCBI lineage: Bacteria > Pseudomonadati > Myxococcota > Myxococcia > Deltaproteobacteria bacterium. Next base: position 428,096 of record JAHCIT010000002.1, on the reverse strand, counting down.
TCTTCCGCCGTCACCAGTTCGCCAAGCGGACTGGTTTCAAGCTGCTGGGAGAGGTTGTCCGCTCCACAGGCAGCGAGACTGAGCAGCCCCAGGGCTGCAAGCGGCAGAATACGGATCCGGTTCCATGAAAACATGACTCTCCATCCCCCTCGATGGCCAGCGGACTACCACAACAGTGGAAAACAGTTGCTACAGGCCAGTCCGGTCGAACGAATTCCCCCCGGGACCTGCCTGAAGAGGCCGTAAACTAGTGCATTAGCAACAGGGTTACAAAAGGAAGAAGGCGGTCCGGTAAGGGGGTGTCTGCAACCCCGTGCACCCATAAATATCATTGTAATTTCAATTGGTTATGCACGGACTCTCGTTGCTGTTACGGTAGCTGAAACAAATGCAAAAAAATTAGATACCGTGTGTGCGCCATTCCGCGTTTGCTCTCCGAAGTTCACTCCGGGCCGCAGAACCTGTATTCTTGGCCAGTCTGCGGGGGTCTTGGGGAGAGGTTCATGGATAGGTTCACGCCGTCGTCGGATTCGGAGCGCCGGGTCGTCCAGAGAGTGCCCGCGGCCCTGAAGGTCGAGTACAAGTTCGACTCCAATGTCGCGCAGAGCGTGACGGCCGATATCTCCGAAAGCGGGATATTTCTGGTGACGGCCAAGCCGGCGCTGGCTGGGACCAAGGTGTACCTGCGGCTGGAAGTGAAGCCGGGTACGGCGCCAATCAAGATCATTGGCATTGTGCGCCGCAAGGTGGACGAAGACCAGGCGAGGCCACCCGGAATGGGCATACAGTTCGAGGTAGTCTACGCGCATGACATCAACCAGCTCCGCGGCTTTGTGAATGAAACCCTCGGCTTGAAGGTGCCGGACGCCGAAATGGCTCCCGTCAGTGGAGGCAAGGCCTACAAGCATGTGATGCCCGGTGCTGCCAAAGCGGCGGGAAAGCCGCCGCCTGCCATGTCGAAAGGAGCGAAACCGGCTCAACCCCGGAAGAAGGTCCGCGATGAAGACCGGGAGGCGCTTCGGAAGCTCAACTTCTCGTACGACACGTGGATGCTGCAGCGGGTACTGAAGTATGCGCTCTATGTGGCCATTCCTGTAGGAATTTTTCTCGGTGTGCGGGCGGTAATCAGCATTTTGAACAGCCTGTTCTGACTTTGATGTATTCCTCTGGCCAATCGCGAGGCAGTTCGGATACCCTCGGATAGATTCGCAGTTTTGATTGACCGGCCGGTGCCCTCTTGCGGGACCGTGCCGGTATTGGCGTGATTGGGCTTGGTGCCAGGCAGGGGATGGCGGAATCTATACTCAGTACAGAGACCGAGCGGGTATTCGAGAAATATCTCGAATCCCTGTGGCCCGAACGTGGGCGGATGCTTTGTTACATTGGCCTCGCCGCCACTTTCGGATTGACGGTGGCCGAATACCTCCTGTCTGGCCAAAGCATGTTCTATACGGACCCGTACACCATTGAGGAAGTTTTAGGCCGCCGGACAGTCTGGGGGATTATTCCTCTCACCACCCTGGTGCTTGTGCCGGTCCTCCGGAACTGGCGGATGTTTTCATGGTACATGATCGTTGTGGCGACGGCATACGTTGCTGGCAATGACCATGCGTTTTACGGCACCGGAGCGCAGCTAAGCTATCTGCACGGTGTCGTGATGGCTGCATACATCGTCGTGATACCGGTGGTCCTCCCCGTGAATTATGTCCAGTGGGGTGCATTCTATCTGCTTGTAATGGGCGGACATCTGCTGGTGTTTGCCATCCGGATGCCCGAGGCGGCCATGAACCAGACTGTCCAGCTGGGGCTGCTCTATTCGGTGACCCTGCCGTTTCTGGGGCTTCCCACCGCCGTTCTCAACTGGACACTCCGGAAGGAGTTTGCCTTGCGGGGACAGATGGACGCGACGTTCATTGACCTGGAAGATTCACGCGAGCGTCTTGCCCGCGCCTCGAACGCCCTGGTTTCATCGGTTGAGCAGATTGCCGCCTCCACCGGCCGGCTGGCCGAGGTGGCGGACCATGCCCGCGAAGAGTCCGAATCGATCGCCTCCACCACCGAGGAGGTCGCCGCCAGCGCCCGGTCACTGGCCGAGCGTGCGCGCACGGGTAATGAGCAGATTTCAGCCGCTGATGGACAGGCACGGCAGATCGACAGCCTGATTGCCGAGATCGAAAGCGGAGTCCTGCAGATTACATGGGCTGTGGATGAATCCCAGAAGGCCATCGGTGAGCTGGCACGGCAGGTACAGTCGGTCGCCCGGTTTGCCGATACCATCCAGGAGATAGCGGCCCAGACGAACATGCTTGCACTGAATGCTTCCATTGAGGCGGCCCGGGCCGGCGAGCACGGCCGGGGGTTTGGCGTCGTGGCCGAGGAAGTGCGCAAGCTTGCTGAGGCGGCTGCCGCCACGAGCGGTGAAATCGGACGTGCGGTAGTCGAAATCGAATCGAAGACCGGTGCTTCGGCCGACGCGGTCGGCCAGATCCGGCTCAAGGCTGATGAATTCCAGGCGGGGTTTGCGGGTACCCGTTCGGGCCTTGATGCTATCCGGGACAGCGTAGCTGCCGTGCGGCAGTCAATGGAATCGAGTCTTAATGACGCGGGCGAGCAGGCTTCGGCCATCGGACACATTTCCGGCAGTGCTCTTCAGGTGACAAAGCTAGTCCGCGAATTTGCACAGATGAGCGAGGAGGTCGCCACGACTGCTGCCGAGATGGGCCGCCTGTCGGGCGATCTTCGGGGGCTGCTTCCGAAATCGGAGCGCCCAGAAGGGTGATATCCGGGAGCTTTCGGTTGCGTTAATTCTTGCAACGGCGCATGATAGAAACGTTGCGGGCGGGATTCCGGAGGGGAACCCGCTGGCCCCGTTTGCATGGCGCTGAATACCCGAATCTATCCCCGGCATCAGGTCCGGATCGAGGTCCGTTACCGAATTACGGGCGGCGCATCGTCTGCCGCCACCTTTGATATCTCGCGAGGGGGTCTCTTTCTGGAAACCTCCCAGAAGTTCACTACCGGACAGGCACTTACGCTGGAAATCTCCCTGCCGGGAAAGGGACTGGTCCTGGATATCCCCGCCCGGGTGATTCACAGCCATACCGGCACCCGAAAGGGGGCCGGGATCGAGTTTGGCCCGCTCCCGGCCCGGGACCGGCGGCTTCTGGACGACTATATTGCCCAGCTTGCCGAAGCAGTCGAAGGGACAAAAACTTACTAATTCCAAAAGGTTAAGTTGTCACCACGGTTCACCACACCTCAACACGCATCATCGCCATAACTGGCTGAAATTCCTCGTTGCGCCTCTTCCGGGCAGGCGTAAAATGGTAGGCGGGGTAACCGTACTGAAAGGCGGCAGGAACTAGTCAGGGTCTGGTACCTGGAGCGGCCAGCAGTACAGTAATGGTCAGGAGGATAAGGTCATGAAAACAGATAATCACCGGCGCCATGAACGGCACCCGGTATCCATACCGCTGGTGTTCCGTGACGCGGTCGAACTGCGGCAGGAATACACTGAAAATATTTCCCGAAGCGGCATGTTCGTCAAAACCGGCCGCCTGCTGGAACACGGCGACATGGTGACGCTTACCATCGAGATTCCCGATACTCATGAGAAGCTCGAAGTCGACGGCTATGTCGAGTTCCACCGGCAGCCCGACGCCAAGCACGCTGAAGGCGTGGGCATCCAGTTTATTGCCATCTCTCCCGATGGCTGGAAAGCGCTTGAAAGATATCTGGACCGGCTGGACCAGCGGCACTAGCCACGGCGTTTCCCGTTTGCCTTCCCTCCGTCTATCCCCATAATGCGGGCCGGTGGCAGGCCTGGCCGGGTTTGCCCGGTGAGGTATGCCGTCTTGTCCCTTTCTGCCCGAAGCTCTCCTGCCCTGGGGCCGAAGAAAATATTCCTCCAGAGTCTTGGGTGCCCGAAGAATCTCGTGGATTCGGAGGTCATGCTGGGGCTGCTGCGCCGCCGCGGTTTCGAAGTGGCCCGGTCCGAAGATGAAGCGCAGATTGTTGTTGTGAACACCTGCAGTTTCATCGCCTCGGCCAAGCAGGAGTCGATCGATACCATCGTCGAGTTGGGGCGTCTCAAGAAAGAGGGTGCCTGCGAAAAGCTCCTTGTTACCGGCTGTCTGCCCCAGAATTTCCGTGGCGAAGACATGTCTGCCGCGCTTCCTGAAGTGGACCGCTTTCTCGGTACGGGCGAGTTCGCCCGCATTGCCGATGCCATCGATGATCTTTATGGCGGTCAGCTCGAACTGCCGGCCATCGGAGATCCGGAGGCGACATTTGAGAGCTACTCGACGCGTGAAATTTCCGGCCGCCCGTGGACGGCTTTCCTCAAGATCGCCGAGGGGTGTAACCGCACCTGCAGTTTCTGCATCATTCCGCAGCTTCGCGGCGCGCAGCGCTCAAGGCCTGTTGCGGATATCATGGCCGAGGCGGTGCGGCTCGCGGAGAATGGCTGTGTCGAGATCAATCTCATTGCCCAGGATCTGACGTCATATGGGGAGGATCTCCCCGGCCGGCCCACGCTGGCCCGGTTGCTGCGCGAACTGGTCCAGGTGGACGGAATCCGGTGGATACGGCTCCTTTACAACTATCCGGACAAGTTCACTCCGGAGCTGGTATCGCTGCTCGCATCGGAGAAAAAGCTTGTCAGCTATCTGGATATGCCGCTCCAGCATGCCGATGACACGATCCTGAAAAACATGCGCCGCAACACACGCGAGCGTACTGTCCGTGATCTCATGACGCGCCTGCGGGGCGAGATTCCGGACCTCGTGCTCCGGACGGTATTTATTGTGGGCTTTCCGGGCGAGACGGACGAACAGTTCGACAAGCTCATCGATTTCGTCGAGGAGTATGGTTTCGACCGCATGGGCGCGTTCACCTATTCAAGGGAGGAAAACACTCCTGCCGGCCAGATGGAAAACCAGGTGCCCGAGAACGTGAAGAAGCGTCGGCTGGCGCGGCTCATGCGCGTGCAGCAGGGGATCGCCCGTGCCCGGTCGAAGGCGCTTGTGGGACGAACTCTCGACGTCATTGTCGAGGGGTCGCATCCCGAGAGCGAGCATCTGATGACCGGCCGCACTTCGGGTATGGCTCCCGATATCGACGGCCAGGTTCACATTGCCGGTATCCAGTCAAAGGATTATGGCGACCACATCCAGGAACTCGATCCCGCAAGATTTACCGGGCGTATCGTCCCGGTTCGCATCACTGCCGCTGATGTCTATGACCTTGTGGGTGAGATTCTCGTGTAAATTTTCTCTCCTTGTGCTCCCACGTTCCTGCTGCAAGTCCTCTTTAAATTGCGGTGAGCCTGCGTTTAAATGGCGAATAGGCTGGGGGCCGTATTCATCGAACATGGGTTCGGTCAGGTTCGGCGGCGCCCCCTGCTTTCATTGAACGGCGGTTTGACCAGTTGCGCCAAGGTGCGGTAACGGGGGAAGGCCTCGCAGCAGGGTGGCCTGCGTGGGGTGAAACCGCAAGTTACAGGGTCCGAGCCGGACGGTCGTGAACAGAGACGCGGACGGGCACCAGGGAGGTTCCTAAATCATGGCGATCAGCTTTGAACTGACCGACGAACAGAAGCAGATGCAGGAGACGGCACGCAAGTTTGCTGTGGACCGTATCCGGGGCAAGGGCGACAAGGAGTACGTTTACCGCGAATGCGAAATGCACAAGGCCATTCCGGACAAGATCCGGAAGGACTATGTCGAGAACGGTTTCCCGCTCGTCGATTTTCCCGAAGATCTCGGTGGTCTTGCACAGGGAACGGTCACTCGCGCAATCGTTGAGGAAGAGATCGCCTGGGGCGATGCCGGTATGGCACTGGGTCTCGACGGCCCCGGCCTTGGTGCACAGGTAATTCTGGAACTGGGCTCGGCGGCCCAGAAGAAAACGTATCTTGGCAATGCGGGCGATCCGTCCTGCCGGATTGCGCTGGCCATCTCGGAAAAGGCCCTTGATGACGACACGTTTGGCAACATGGCAACGACCGTCAAGGGCGATGTCATCAGTGGCGAGAAGCGCTGGGTATACGGCGCCAGGGACGCGAAACTGTTTGTTGTGATTGCCAAGACCGGATCGGCCCCCGACGCGAGCGACCTGAGGGCTTTCGTTGTGGAAGCGGGCGCAGCAGGCCTGGCGGTCGGCGCACCGGTTGAGAAGTGCGGTCTCCGCACCATCGAGTGCTGCAACGTGAAGCTCGAGAACGTAAAGGGCGTGGCTCTGGAAGGAACCGATATCCAGAAGGCACTGACCCGGCTCCGGATTCTCATTGCCGCACGGCTCGTTGGCGTCTCGACCGCTTCGGCTGACTATGCCGCCAAATACGCCCAGGAGCGGCCGGCCTTCGGCAAGATGATCGGGCAGTTCCAGTCGGTTGCTTTCATGGTTGCCGATGCCTTTACCGAGACGAACTCGGCCCGCTGGCTGGTCTGGAAGGCCGCAGCCCTGTTCGACAAGGGACTGGATGCACGGCTTGCGGCTTTGCAGGCACTGGCTCACGCGGCCGACGTGTCGGTGCGGGTGGCCAACGACTGCGTGCAGGTGCTCGGCGGCGCTGGTTTCATTGAGGACTATCCGGCAGAAAAATGGCTGCGCGATTCGCGCCAGCTTGGCGTCCTGCTCGGGTCCATTGGCCTCAATGATGCAGCCGCGGCCGATATCATCGTGCCGGTGAAAAACTGACCGCCCTTTCGGGGCCCACACGGAATTTTTCAGGAGTATTTTAAATGGGTATCGATTTTGAACTGGACAAGGCTCAGGCGCAGCTCCGCGACATGGTACGCATGTTTGCCAAATCGCAGATTCGTGCACAGGCGCTGAAGGCCGACCGCAATCATGATCATGACCGCAAGTTCCTCAAGATGATAAACTCGATGGGTCTTGGCGGCGGCGCCGTTCCCAAGGAACTGGGCGGTGAAGGGGATGGTATTGGCGCCACGGCGAAGAAGGGCGAACGGCAGGCCAATCGCATGGCCGTCGTTGGCGCCGAGGAACTCGCCTGGGGCGATCCGAGCCTCATGCTGGTCATGCCGGGGCCGGGCCTCGGCGGCCCGCCGCTCCGTTCATCGGGGACGCCGGAACAGCAGGCCAAATACTTTGGTATCTTCAAGGACAAGAACGATATTCACTGGGGTGCCTATGGTCTTACCGAACCGGGGGCCGGATCCGACGTTGCCGGCATCTCGACGACCTGCCGCAAGGATGGCGACTACTATGTCCTTAACGGGACAAAGTGCTTCATCACCTGTGGCGGCCGCGCCGACTGGGTGATCGTGTTCGCCACGATTGACAAGTCGCAGGGACGCGCAGGTCACCGGGCATTTATTGTCGAGAAGGGTACGCCGGGATTCTCGGTGCTCAAGATCGAAAAGAAGCTGGGCCTGCGTGCCTCGGAAACAGCAATGCTCGGATTCGAGGAGTGCCGGATTCACAAGGACAACCTTCTTGGCGGAGAGGACCGCTACGAAAAACTCGCCAAGGGCGGTTTCCAGACGGCAATGAAAACCTTCGATACTACCCGCCCGCTCGTGGCGGCGATGGCCAATGGCATCGCCCAGTCGGCACTGGACACCACCCGTGATTTCCTGGTGAAGAACTATGAACTCGGCCGTCCGGTTCCACGCTATGCCGCGATCAAGGAGAAGCTTGCCCGCATGGACCGGCTGGTTCAGGCGAGCCGTTACCTCACCTATCACGCGGTGTGGATGGCCGATCTCGACCTGGCGAATACCAAGGAGGCTTCGGCCTGCAAGGCATATTCGGCAAAAGTGGGCAAGGAAGTCACTCGTGACTGCCTGGACCTGATCCGCGGGCACGGTTGCGAGGAAGAACTTCTCGTGGAAAAGGCCTTCCGTGACATCCAGGTCTATGACATCTTCGAGGGGACCGGACAGGTCCAGAAGCTGATTATTAGCCGCAGGCTGATGCCCGATATCCGAATTGACTGACCCGCATGGGGGTTTAGGCACGGAGCCCTCGCCTTCAGCGGCGGGGGTTCTGTGCTTTTTTGGTGATGCGGCGCGTTAGCCTGATGCAGGCGCGAGAATTGCCCTATGGGGATTTAATTATTAAAATGCAAGGAGCTTGGTGTTTTGACCGCTCCAAGTGCTTGCTCGAGGGTAGAACTGACATGACCGGGCATAAGAAGCTGTCGATACTTGTTGCTGATGACTCCAGTGTCGTCCGGCAGCTTCTTGATCTCTGGCTGCACAAGATCTGTGCCTGTGATGTGGAAACAGTTCCCGATGGTCTTGTCGCCATCCAGCGGATCAATCGGGCCCGCGACGAGGGCCGAAACTACGACCTCGTGATTACCGATCTCGCCATGCCGAACATGAATGGTATCCAGCTGGTCGAGCGCGTGCGAAAGCTCTACGCGCCAGTGCAGCTTCCTGTCCTTGTTCTCACTACCTTTGCCGGTTCCGATTACCGCGAGCAGGCTGGCCGTGCAGGAGCGAGCGATTACCTCACCAAGCCACTCAGGTATTTTGAACTGCTCCGGGCGGTCCGGAGACTTTTCCCAGGCGAGTATGACCGTCCCGCTCCAGAGGGACATCCGTCGTTTCGTACGGCGATGGCGGGATAGTCCCGCCTATTTTTCCGGCTCCATCTGGCTGAGCGGACGTACTTCGAATGGGGTTTTCTGCTGCACCGTCTCTGGTGTCTGGCGGGCGATCTCCATGAAACGGAACTGGCTTCGCCATTCGGGCTCATCGGCTTTCCGTTCCACCCGGCTCCAGATACCATCCGGCTTCAGGATACGCGCCTTGATATTGTCGGCCAGCACGCCGGCGAATATCTCGTCAAGGATGCGGGTCCGGATGGCGGGATCTTCAATCGGAAACATCGTCTCTACCCGCCGCACGAAATTCCGTGGCATCCAGTCTGCGCTGGAACAGTAAATCTCCTTCGTTCCGCCTGCCTCAAAACAGAAAACCCGGCTGTGCTCCAGAAAGCGGTCAACGATACTTCGTACCCGGATGTTTTCTGACAGGCCGGGCACGCCGGCCCGCAGGCAGCAGATTCCACGGATGATGAGATCAATGGCGACGCCGGCCCGTGAAGCCCGGTAAAGAGCCTGGATCACCAGCGGATCGACCAGCGCATTCATTTTAGCGATGATCCTGGCCGGCTTGCCGTCGGCGGCGTTTCTGGCCTCCCGGTCGATCAGTTCGATCACTTTTTCCCTCATGCCGAGAGGCGCCACGGTCAGCCGGTGCCAGGAGGGGGCGCGGCCGTAGCCGGTTAGGAGGTTGAACAATGCAGTCGCATCCGCTCCGAAGGCTTCCTTGCATGTAAAGAGGCCGATGTCACCATAAATCTTTGCTGTAGACGGGTTATAGTTTCCCGTACTCAGATGGACGTACCGGCGTATCTGGGCCCCTTCCCGGCGGACTACCAGTGCTACCTTGCAGTGGGTCTTGAGGCCAATGAGACCATAAACAACATGGACGCCGGCCTTTTCCAGCGCCCGTGCCCACTTGATGTTCGCCTGCTCGTCGAACCGGGCCCGGAGTTCCAGCAGGACCGTTACCTGCTTTCCGTTCTCGGCTGCCCGCTGAAGATTGGCAATCACCGGGCTGTCGGTGCCTGTTCTGTACAATGTCTGCTTGATGGCGAGCACGTTCGGGTCGCTCGCCGCCTGGCGGATGAACTCGAGAACAGAGTTGAAGGACTCATAAGGATGATGAAGCAGTATGTCGCGTTTCTGGATGGCGTCGAAAATGGAGGAGGCATCTTTCAGGTGAGGTGAGACGGGCGCGTTATAGGGGGGCTCCCGTAATTTCGCGACTGATTCAAGGCCGTATAACGCCATAAAATCAGCCAAATGGAGCGGCCCCTGAACCGCATAGCAGTCCTCCGGGTCCAGATGCAGGGCGGTTCGCAGCCGCTCAAGGATTTCGGGATCGGCATCTGCGTGATGCTCAAGCCTGACGGCAGCCCCGCGGTTGCGGCTCCGGAGCTCCTTTTCTATCGCCACCAGAAGGTCGTCGGCCTCGTCCTCGTCCACATCCAGGTCGGCATTCCGGGTGACCCGGAACGAGAAGGTTGAAATCACCTTGAGGCCAGGAAACAGGTTGGCGGCCTTGAAGGCGATGAGATCGCCCAGCAGGACGAACTCCGTCAGGCCCGGTTCCGTCTCGGAAAGTTTCACCATCCGGTCCAGCACGCCCGGTACCTGCACGATGGCCAGCGAGGTTTCGCTGCGCCGTCCGCGGCCTGCCCCCCGGAGCGCCACGGCGATATTCAGCGACTTGTTGAGAATGTGCGGGAACGGATGGGCCGGATCGACGGCAAGTGGCGTCAGGACCGGGAACACGATATCGGAAAAATATTTCTCGACGAATTCCTTCTGTGGGCCCTGGAGATCCCGGACCTTCCGGACCCGGATCCCCGCCTTTTCCAGTTCCGGCTGCACGATATTCCGGAAGCAGTCGTACTGGATGGTGACCAGTTCATGCGTCCGGGCGGAGATGCGGCGGAGCTGTTCCTGCGGAGAAAGTCCATCCGCATTCCGCTCCTCGACACCGGCCTGAAGCTGTTCCTTGAGGCCGCCGACCCGGATCTGGAAAAACTCGTCAAAATTCGAGCTGACGATTCCCAGAAACTTGAGGCGATCCAGGAGCGGTGTCGTGTCGTCCAGTGCCTCTTCGAGCACACGGGCATTGAACTCAAGCCACGATAGCTCACGGTTGATGTAGCAGGAGGAATCGGAGAGATCGGGATAGCTGGCGGCCTGTGCCGGTATGGTTTCTGTGGGTGCCTTCAGGGCGGGCTCTCCTCGTAAGAACTCGTCTCCGGCGAGTATAGGCTAGCGTGTGTGACAAAACTGTGCCATCCGGCCATGATTTGCGAACATGGAGAGGAGCACTCCCGGTATGCCGAAAAAGTCCCGGACTCAAAAAGGGAACAGTTCACAATTACCGTTGCACCCGCTTGAGCGATTTCCGAACCCCTCAAGGGAGCACTACGAAATCCGGATGACCTGTCCGGAGTTTACCTGCCTGTGCCCGAAGACCGGTTTTCCCGACTTCGGCACCATCTGGATACGGTACGTACCGGACCGCTGGTGCGTGGAACTGAAATCCCTCAAGCTGTACATCAACAGCTACCGGAACGTGGGCAGCTACCATGAAGGAGTCACGAACCGGATTCTGGGTGATCTGGAGTCGCTGTTGGCACCGGCGTTTATCGAAGTGACCGGGGATTTCAACGTACGCGGCAATATCAAGACCGTCGTCACCGTCCGGCGCCAGAAAGTCCGGGTACGGATTCCGGGGTTCATTCCTGCCGCCCGGCCGGAAGCCGGGCACAGGGACGACGTGGTGGCGGGGAAGGCGAGAGGGTAATTATCCTCGTCCCTTTGACGGGCTTGCGCCTGTCGCGGTAATGGACCGGTACACAGCTGGTTTCACAGGGGAGCGCAGGCAATCACGATGGATGCTGACACCAAATCCGTATATCTGCAGGCAAAGACGCTGTTCGAGGCGAAGAAGTATGACGAAGCCGAGCCGCTCCTCGACTCGCTGGTGAAAGGCAGCCTCAAATATGCCGATGTCTATTACATGCTGGGTGTGATCGCTCACTCCCGTGGCCGGTTCGAGCAGGCGGTCAAGTTCCTTGAGCAATCGATCGAGATCAATCCGAACTACATGGAAGCGGCCCTGAACCTGACGGTGATCCTGAACGATCTCGGCTATTACCAGCGGGCCCATGACGTTTACCAGAACGCACTCTCCACGGCGCGCAAGGCCGGACAGGGCCGTTTGGACCCGATGGTGCTCTCCAAGCTCGCCAACATGCATGCAGAGCTTGGGGATGTATACCGGAGTCTTGGTGAATATGGAGAAGCCATCAACGAGTACGAAAAAGCGGTAAGGCTCCGGCCCATGTTCGTGGACGTGCAGACAAAGCTGGGAATCTCGTTCCGTGAAAACGGGGAAATCCAGAGATCCATTGAGCAGCTCCGCGTGGCCCATGGCCTCAATCCGGCCTACCAGATGGCTTCGCTCAATCTCGCGGTGTCGCTCTATGCCGCCGGTGAGTATGCTGAATCGGCGAAATCGGCCGAGCTCGTGCTGAAGGTGGACCCCAAGCACAAGGAAGCCCTCCTGTACAAGCGGATGGCCGAAGAAGCCCAAGTGGCGAAAAAGAAATAAAAGGCCGTCGCCGGAGGGGATCTTATGCCGATGACTCAGAACGAAATAGACAACCTGGTCCGGTACGATCCTTCCAGCGATGCGGGACATGTGGAGAGTTACTTCCTCAAGGGCAATCATCCCGTCGAACCGGTTGCTTGGTGGCTCAAGTTCACGATCTTCCAGCCCGACGGGCGGCCTGAAAAGGCCACGGCGGATGTCTGGGCCATCGTCTTTGACGGCAAGACGCATGACCATGTGGCTGTAAAGGAGTCATATCCGGTCGGAAGCTGCGAGCTTGGCCGGAGCAAGGTCGGTATCCGGTTCGGTGACAGCACGTTTACGACCGGCCTTACTCGTGGCGGCGCGAAGACCGGCGATAACCGCATTCACTGGGATCTCGCCTTCGATCCGGTGGGGGAGACGTTTCACCATTTTCCGAACGAGAAACTTTACCAGACGAAGGTGCCCTCATCGAAAGCGCTTTCGCCCTATCCGGACACCCGGTTCCGTGGCTGGATTGAGGCCAACGGACGGCGGCTCGACGTGTCTGGCTGGAAAGGAATGCAGGGTCACAACTGGGGGAGCAAGCACACGGACCTTTACGCCTGGGGCCATTGCTCGCTGTGGGATAGTGGCGAAGACGACACTTTTTTTGAGGGTTTTACCGGAAAGCTGAAGCTTGGCCCCTTGTGGACTCCGCCGGTGACGCGTCTGTTTCTCCGTTACAGGGGGAAAAACTATCCGATGCTCTCGCTCAAGGGGACGATTTCGCCCGGCTGCCGGATCGAGACAAACCGGTGGACCTTTGACGTGGAGGCAAAAGAGTACCGGCTGAAGGGTTACATGCAGTCTTCCAAGGACGATATGGTCGGTTTGTATTACCACAATCCAAAGGGTCCGCTTACGCATTGTCTCAATTCCAAGATCGCCCACTGCGAACTGACGCTGACCGAACGTGGAAAGAAGATTGTGGAACTGGCGAGTTCCCATGCTTCCGCTCTTGAAGTCGCCACGCATGACACGGACCACGGCGTGAAGATGCGGGTATAAAGACTGACTGGCTTTCCACCGGGATCACCGGAAGAATCCATGACTACCATTCTGCGACGGTCGGTGCTGCCGCTGGCGTGTATTGCAATCGTTATCGGCATCCTGTTCGGACCGTTCTTTGTGGAAGGCCGGTCGCTGTTCAGCCGGGACAACGGTGTCAACTTCATTCCCAATTTTCACTATTGGCATGGCCGGATGTCGGCCGGAGAGTTTCCCCTGTGGAACCCGTATGCCGGGGCTGGCATTCCCTTTGCCGCCGATCCCGTGCAGGGGGTGTTTTACTTTCCAAAGCTGCTGACGCTGGCCGCGTCCGATTCTGTCAGTGCCTTCAATCTGCTGGTGTTCGCCCATCTGGTTGTTGCCGGCTGGGGAATGGCCTGTCTTCTGCTGGCGCTTGGTCTTCGCCGTAAGGCCTCACTGGTGGGCGCCCTTGTTCTCGCCTGTTCGGGGACATTCCTGACGGGTACCTGCCTCGGCCAGTTTCTTTTTGCCCAGTCATGGATGCCCTGGTTCCTGCTTGGAGTGAGCCGGACTCTTGCTTCCGGCTTTCGATCTGCCGGCGCCATTCTTCTGATGGTGGCAACCGGCACGCTGGCAATGCTGGCGGCGGATCCCCAGACCTTTATCCTGAATGCGGGCATGGCGGCCATTTTTGTCCTGACATGGCGTAGCCCGGATGCCGCCGCCGGAGGGGGCGGCTGGAATGGCTCCAGACCGCTCCGGGCAATCGCTTTGGTCACTGGCCTCTTGGTCGTGGCGGTCTGCATCTCGGCGGTCCAGTGGTTCCCGGTCGCTCTGGTGGTTCCCGAAGCGGCCCGTGGGCAGTCCGGATTCAGCCTTGCACTTGCCAGCGCCGGCGCTCGTCCCTGGTTCCGGTGGCTGGATCTCGTGCTGCCTGGAATATGGGGGCACGATCTTGGGGATTCCAACACGATCTGGCCCGTGCGCCTGATCGAACCGCCCTATGGGACCCTGTATTTTGCCAGTGGATATCTGGGCGCAGCATCGGTTTCCCTGGCTGTCCTCGGCCTGCGGGTATCTCGCCGGTTCAGAACCCTTTTCTGGTTCGCCGCCGCTGTTACGGTGCTTGGCGGATGGCTGTGCATGGGACCCCATGCACCGGCCGATCTTTACAGGTTTTTTTATCAGTTTGTTCCCGGATGGGACCGGTTCCGGAATCCCGAACGGGCCCTTCCGTGGTTCACCTTCGGCATGGCGATTCTGGCCGCGCTTGGCCTGCAGGCAGTTCTGGAATCGTCGCTTCGCATCCGGCGGTGGCTGGTATATGCGGCGGCCGTGATGGTGATCCTTTTCGCCGTGCTCGTGCTGACGGACTGGCTGGCGGTATTTCAGGCATGGATCCCGGCAATAGATTCTTCAGTTGAAACCGTCGTATGGGGTTCGGTCACCCACGGGGCAATAGTGCTGGTTACACTGGCCGTGCTTCTGTTCCTTTTATCCCGGCAGCCACGGTACGCTGGCGTTCTCGTTCTCGTTATAGCCGCTGACTTGCTGGCCCATGGAACCAGTCTGGTGAACTTCACCCGGAGCCGGTCAGACTTCCGGTCCGTGCCGGTCCAGTTTGCCCATATTCTCGCGCAGTATTCATCCGCCGGAAAACCGGTGGTCCCGCCGCGGATTGCACTGCCAGGTGTTCTTGCGGGGGTTCCGCCCGGCCCCAGCTTTACCATGCGCTCCTTCGAGCACCAGGACCGGGAAACCATACACTACGAGTTCGGCTCGCTTTATGGGTTCAGCTCTCCGTACACCATCAATTCGCTGGTCAGCAGGCGTCTGGTCGAACTGTCGCGGGAGCTGTGGTCTGACCGCTATGAAGTGCTGCAGGGAACCTTGGCCCGGATCTATCCGCAGGAAGACAGGAGCGGGCTCAGAAGCTTCCAGCCGGCGTTTCAGGCGGGGAGTCAGATCATCTTCTGGTCCAGGGGAAATCCGGCGCGGGTGATATGTCCCCGGGAATGGATTCAGATACCGGACGGACGTCAGGTGGTGGATCGTCTCGCTGCTGCTGATCATGGCGCCGGATGGGATTTTGACCGTATAGCCTTGGGCCCTTTTGGCGCTGACGGCCACCGTGAAACCGTGCCGGAAGCCTGTGATATCCTGGAATGGTCTCCCGAGCGTTACGATATCCGCATGCGGCAGGCAGAGCCGGGACTTTTGGTATTACGTGAAACCTACATGCGGGGCTGGACGGCGAACCGGATTTTGCCCGGCGGAGCCGAAGTGCCGGTGGACATCCTGCCGGTCAACCATGCGAATCAGGGTGTCATGCTGGAGGCTGGGGAAACCATCGTCCGGTTCCGGTACCAGACCCCCGGACTGCTGACCGGGGCTGCGGTATCCGCCGTGTCGGTGCTCGTGGCAATGGCTATCGCCATTTTCGCCGCACGCCGCCGGCCGGAGTAACGTGTCCCGGGTAGCTTCCCCAGCCCTTCATCTGCTAGGGGAATAGGCCTATGAAAAAACCGGCTTTTGGAAGTACGGAACGGTATGTGGCGAGCACGGAGCTATCGGCCATTGTGGATGTGGCGGTGGTGCTAGGGCGCCCGCTGCTCATCAAGGGTGAGCCCGGCACGGGAAAAACGCAGCTTGCCCATGAAGTTGCCAGATCGCTTGGAAAGCCATTTTTCGTCTGGAACATCAAGAGCACGTCGAAGGCCCGCGAGGGACTTTACACCTACGACACGGTGGCACGGCTGAACGATTCCCGCTTCGGGGACCGGGATATCCGCGACATCCGCCAGTACATCAAGCTGGGACCGCTCGGCCAGGCGTTCGCCAGCCATGAGCAGTCGGTCCTGCTGATTGACGAGATTGACAAGGCGGAGCTGGAGTTCCCCAACGACCTCCTTCAGGAACTCGATGAAATGTCATTCGACATTCCCGAGACGGGCGAGCGCATCCAGGCGAAGGTCAGGCCCATCGTCATCATCACATCGAACGCCGAGAAGGAACTCCCTGACGCCTTCCTGCGCCGCTGTGTGTTTCACTATATCGCGTTTCCGGAGCCGCCGCTCATGGAGGAGATCGTCCGCCTTCATCATCCTGGAATTGAGAAAAAGCTCCTCGACGCCGCCCTGAGGCGGTTTTACGAAATTCGCGATCTCGCCAATCTCCGGAAAAAACCCTCGACCAGCGAGCTGATCGACTGGCTTCAGTGCCTGGTGCGGGGTGGTCTCAATCCTGGCGACCTTGAGAAAGACTTTCCCTATCTTGGGGTACTGCTCAAGAAGCAGCAGGACCAGCAGGTGGTCCAGAACGGCAAGGCGAGCGGCTATTAGATCGTAAAGTCCTCGGCGAATACCCTGGGATTCCGGACACCCACGAAAACGGTATCGCCCTCGCGTGCCTGGACCTCCCGGTAGCGGTCATGGGAGAGTTCGGCATCCACTAGACCCCCGCCGTCACGGCGCTCGAGTTCGAGCCGCACCACCGGACCCACGGCACGGACGTATTTCACCACGGCTTCAATGTCAGCGGGCGACGTTGCCTGACGCCGGACGTCGATATCGTGCGGGCGCACGTACGCGACGGCGGCTGCACCGTCTATCCCTCCGGAACCGGTCATTGAGATTCGCAGATCGCCAATTCTGGCGGCGTCACCTTCGAACCGTCCATGGAAGAGATTGACGTTTCCGAGAAAGCTATAAACGAACGGATTGGCGGGATGGGCATACACTTCGTCAGGCGCGCCCACCTGTTCGACTTTCCCCTCGTTCATCACCACCACCCGGTCAGCGACCTCGAGGGCTTCTTCCTGGTCATGGGTGACAAACACGCTGGTCACATGGACTTCGTCGTGAAGCCGCCGGAGCCATCGGCGCAGTTCCTTGCGTACCTTGGCATCCAGCGCGCCGAATGGCTCGTCGAGCAGAAGTACCTTCGGCTCCACGGCCAGCGCACGGGCGAGCGCCACGCGCTGCCGCTGTCCGCCGGAAAGCTGTGAAGGATAGCGGTCTGTAATCCACGGGAGCTGGATCAGTTCGAGCAGGTTGCCCACGCGCTCGCGGATGCGGGCTTCCGGCGGCCGTTCGTTGCGTGGTTTCACCCGCAGCCCGAACGCGATGTTCTCGAAGACCGTCATGTGCTTGAACAGGGCATAGTGCTGGAACACGAAGCCGACTCCTCGTTCCCGGGCATGGCGCTGCGTGGCGTCCTCGCCGTGGAAGTGGATCGTGCCGCCATCTGCCGCCTCGAGCCCTGCAATGATACGGAGCAGCGTGGTCTTTCCGGACCCCGAAGGCCCCAGCAGGGCGACGAGTTCCCCGTTGGGTACGTCAACGGAGACGTCATCCAGAGCCACGAAGTTTCCAAAGCGCTTGGTCAGGTTCCGGATTTCGATGCTCATCAGGCGGCCTCCCCGTGCATGTCCTGCCCGTTCCCGGTGATCTGCTGGTGATGGCGCCATTCGACGATGCTTTTCACCACAAGCGTCACCAGTGCCAGCACCGCCAGCAGCGAAGCCACGGCAAAGGATGCGGCAAAGCTGTATTCGTTGTAAAGGATTTCGACGTGAAGCGGAATCGTATTCGTTTCCCCCCGGATATGTCCTGAGACGACGCTCACTGCACCGAATTCGCCCATGGCCCGCGAGTTGCACAGGATCAGGCCGTACAGAAGTCCCCATTTGATGTTCGGAAGCGTCACGCGCCAGAACGTCTGCCAGCCGTTTGCGCCGAGCACGATGGCCGCCTCCTCTTCGTCGGTTCCCTGCTCCTGCATGAGCGGGATCAGTTCCCGCGCCACGAACGGGAACGTCACGAATACCGTGGCCAGGACGATGCCAGGCACAGCAAAAATGATCTGGATGTCCCGCTCGATCAGCCAGGGGCCGATGATCCCCTGTGCACCGAACAGCAGCACATAGATCATACCTGCGATCACCGGCGAGACGGCGAACGGCAGATCGATCAGCGTCAGCAGGATGTTCTTGCCCCTGAACTCGAACTTGGTGATGGCCCACGCGGCGGACAGCCCGAAGACCATGTTCAGCGGCACAGCAATGCCGGCGGCCATGAGTGTCAGGCGTATGGCCGACAGGGTATCCGGCTCGCGGACGGCCTCAACGTATGTCTCCAGTCCCTTCGCCAGTGCCTCGTAGAAAACCGATACCAGCGGAAGGACCAGAAACGTCAGCAGAAATCCGATGGCAGTAGCTGTCAGTAGCCAGCGCACCCAACGTGGCTCAGTCGTGACAGCCCGCCTCTGGACGTGTCCGGAAATGACGGGCTTCAGTGATACGGTTCCTGCCATGACAAGCTTACCCTGTGCTCCCCTTTCCTCAAGCGTGCCGGTTGGCGGCCCACCACTGAAGCAGGTTGATGACCAGCAGCATGACGAACGAGGCAATCAGCATGACCATCGCTATGGCCGTCGCCTCGGCGTATTCGAACTGCTCAAGCTTGGTCATGATGAGAAGTGCGGTAATCTCGGTTTTCATCGGCATGTTGCCGGAGATAAAGACCACGGAACCGTATTCGCCAAGTGCCCGGGCGAAACTGAGCGCAAAACCCGTGAGGATCGGCGGCCACAGGCCCGGGAGGATCACTCGCCAGAACGTCTGCAGCCGGTTCGCTCCCAGGCTTAAGGCGGCCTCTTCCACCTCTGTGTCGAGATCCTGAAGAACCGGTTGAACGGTTCGCACGACGAATGGCAGGCCGATGAAGGTCAGGGCGACCATGATGCCCAGTGGCGCGAAGGCGACCTTGATACCGAGCGGTTCCAGATGCCGGCCCATCCAGCCGTTTGCCGAATAGATGGCTGTGAGCGAGATGCCCGCGACCGCCGTCGGAAGTGCGAATGGAAGGTCTACGATCGCATCGGCCAGCTTTTTTGCGGGGAACTCGTACCGCACCAGAACCCAGGCGACCAGGGTTCCGAACAGGGCGTTCAGCAGGGCCGCACCGAGGGCCGTGCTGAAAGTGAGCCTGTAAGATGCGATGACCCGCTCGGAAAAGACCGTTTCGGAAAAAGTATTCCAGCTGAGAGTCGCGGTTTTCAGGAAAACGGTCGAAAGGGGCACGAGCACGATCAGGCTCAAGTACAGGATCGTAAAACCCATGGTGAGCCCGAATCCGGGGATCACGCTTCGCTCTTTCCATCGTGTTGAGGCTGCGGTCATTTTCTGAGGTATATCTGGTCGAAAGTTCCGTTGTCGGCAAAATGGTCTTTCTGCGCCTTTTGCCATCCGCCGAACGCCTCGTCGATGGTAAACAGCGGAATCTTCACAAACTGGTGAGCGTATTTGGCCGCCGCCTGTTCACTGCGGGGGCGGTAGAAGTGTTTTCCGGCGAGATCCTGGCCCACGTCCGAATACAGGTAGTTCAGGTAGGCTTCCGCGACTTTCCGGGTTCCCTTCCGGTCTACCACCCGGTCTACCACGGTTACCGGAGGCTCGGCGAGAATACTGACGCTCGGCGCCACGATCTCCAGTTTGTCGGCACCGAACTCCCGGATGGCCAGAAACGCCTCGTTTTCCCAGGAGATGAATACATCGCCAATGCCCCGCTGGACAAAGGTCGTGGTCGATCCCCTGGCGCCGGAATCGAGGACCGGTACGTTCCTGTAGAGGGCGGCGACGAACTCTTTCGCCTTTTCATCGCTTCCATACTTGCGGCGGGCGAACTCCCAGGCGGCCAGATAGTTCCAGCGTGCACCGCCGGAAGTTTTCGGATTTGGCGTGATGACACCCACACCGGGTTTTACCAGATCATCCCAGTCCCTGATCTGCCTGGGGTTCCCCTTGCGGACGAGGAGCACAATGGTGGACGTGTAAGGCGCACTGTTGTGCGGGAGCCGCTTTTGCCAGTCTGCTGGAAACAGCTTGGCCTTTGCAGCGATCTCGTCGATATCGTATGAAAGCGCCAGCGTCACGACGTCGGCCTGCAGGCCATCGATGACCGACCGCGCCTGCTTGCCAGCGCCGCCGTGCGACTGCCGGATGCGGATGTCCCCGCCCCCCTGGCTTTTCCAGTATTTCTGGAACTCGGCGTTGTACTCCAGGTACAGCTCACGCGTAGGATCATAGGAGACGTTGAGGATCTCCTGCTGGGCGTACGCATTGCTGGTGAAGAATGCTATGGCTGCAACTATGGTCTTATAAAGAGTGCTGAGTTTCATTTCGGGGTTCCTTTTCTAGGGTAAAACGACGGCTGCTATCAGAATGAGACCTGTACACGGTTAAACCAGACTTTTTCGTTCTCGCGGTTGCTGAACGGAACTGGGGCTACACCTGCTTCACCACCTTTGAAAAAGGTTTGCTCGTAGGATGTTGAATACCGGAGATGGCGGTTGATGTACCAGTTCAGCCCTGCGCCCCAGGCCGTTGCCTTGGAGATAGAGGCGACTGGATTGGCAAATGCCGGAAACACGTCTTTGTCTATCCGGAGCTGATGAACACGCCCTGTCAGTTCAACTGCTCCATATGGGTTAGAGGGGTTCACGCCCTGGTAGGATGCACGTTCACCGGTCAGTACGACAGAAGCCGCTGCCTGCCAGGCATGGTGGCCGAATGTACGTTGTTGAGTTGCGGGATTCCCGAAATCGGTCACAACTTCTTGTGACGAGTAGACGTATTCACCGAATACGCCGACCGGGCCTACATAGGCATAACCCTGCGGTGAAAGACGGTAGCGGGTACCATTGGCGACAACAGGTTCCGGCGGGGTATTTCCTGCCAGATAGCGGAATATGGTGAGCTGTCCGGGAGAGCGCTGCATCGACAGCCCTGGCGCAGTATTGGAACCCTTTTGGTCGCCATAACTGCCAGCGAAACCGACGCCCACGTCGTTAAGCGCTTCGATCTCGACTAACCGGAATGGGTACAGGAATACCCGGCCGGTAAACTCCTTGTCCTCATTTGTGTCAATATCTGCACTGCCGCCGTCAGTGACGCCGTTAAAGATACCGACGGCATAGTTCAACGCGCCTTTGGCGATATCTCCCCCAAGTTGGATACCAATGTCACGGTTTGGAGCAAGACCTGTCGGGAAGGCCCGTTCTGGAAAGATCAGTGCGGTTGCGCTTTGAAGCCGCTCAAGTCCGAACGGAGCCTTGAACTTTCCGGCCCGAAGCACCGCAGCCTTGAAGTAGTCCAGTTCGATATAGGCGTCCTGCAAGGAAAGCTGACTGCCTGCGAAATCGGGCATTATGCGGAATTTGATATGCTTCGCCACTGTTCCCTCGATAATGGGCCGGACTCTTCGGAGCAGGAACGAACTGACTCCCTTGTTGGCGTCATCTTCCACAAAATGGCGCGCATCGGCCTGAATGTAGCCACGGATGCGTAGCCGGTAATCGCCGTCAGTCGATCGGATCGAAAAACCGTCTTTTCCACTAACGGTGACATGCACCTCAGGTTTTTTTGGCTCTCTGCATCCAGCTCCCGCTGACGCTCGATGATCCGGATCTTCTGGTCCAGCGCCTCAATACGCTCTGTCGTGGCGGCGGGCTCATTGGCCAATGAGGTCTGGATCTGGGTGATTGTGAAAATGCTCGCCAGAACAGCGAGTATGGGTCTGTTGGCCGAAGCTAGCATTGATGAAAGTTCCCTGATTTCTACCCGCTAGCCTCCGGTGGTCCGGCCGTTTTTACGGATACTCTCCTGCCGTTGATGACGGAGAGTTTTATTTTTTGTTTGCGCGTTCTTGCAGTTCAGCTCTTGCTGTGGCCTGCATTGAAGCGGACTCTTTCCTTGCGTTCGATCTGTACCACCCGTCCGTCGTGTACGGTGATTTCCACCGAGCCGTAGCTCAGTCCGTCCAGCGCACGGCGGACTCGTTCGATGGTTTCCGTGTGATCCCGGTCTGTTGCCAGCCGGGGTTCCTTGGAAGGCTCGGTGCCCATGGTTTCAGGTTGCCTCGTCGTTCCCATTGAAGGAGGAGTTAAGGGATTCACATGGTGATGCTCATACTCATCTTGCCGGTGCGTGGGTGGCGAAACAGGGCTGCGGGGTGCTGCCGGTTTCGCCGATGGGACACGGACAAACTGTTAAATATACATACATCACAAGATTATATATGTTTAAAATGGTTAGATTTGTCAAGATAGTTGTCGAATAATATTATAACTATCGGAAAATAAAGAGAATTATCCGCCTTTGGCGGCCCGCCTGACCAGCCGGAGCATGGCCTCGGGAACCCGATGTGTGGCCAGAAGAGCCTCATCGAATGGAACCAGTACTGGTGAAAGCCCCCGGACACCAACCATCATGCGGGACTTTCCTTCGGCCAGGGCTTCGACAGCCGCCTCGCCCGAGAGGGTGGCGATGATCCGGTCGCGTGCGGTTGGTTTACCACCCCGCTGGATATGTCCGAGCACGGTCGCCCAGGCGGGAACGCCGGTACGCCTGGAAACCTCGTTCTTCATGTATTCGGCTCCGCCCAGTTCGTCGCCTTCGGCCACTACGATCAGGATCGTGCGGTGTCCGCGGGACATCTCGCGGTTCACATATTCGCAGATCGTGTCGAGGGTATGGGTCCGGTCCTCGGGATAAAGCACCACGTCGGCAGCGCCGGCGACGCCTGAATAGATGGCGATATCACCAGCGTGGCGGCCCATGACCTCCACAAAGAACAGCCGCTGCATGGCGGCGGCGGTATCATGGATCCGGTCGATGGCGTCCAGCGCCGTGTTGACGGCCGTATCGAAGCCGATCGTGCTCTCGGTGCCTGCCAGGTCGTTGTCGATGGTGCCGGTGCAACCCATCACGCGGATGCCGGTCTCGTCCTCCAGAAGCCGGGCGCCCGTGAACGTGCCGTCACCGCCGATGGCGACGAGCCCGTCTATCTCGCGGCTACGGAGAAATGCGGCGGCCTCCTTCCTGCCCTCTGGCGTGCGGAACCGGTCCGACCGGCTGGAAGCAAGGATGCTGCCGCCCAGCCCCCCGATACTCCACACATCGGCGTCGCCGAGCGGTCTGATCGAGCGGTCAATAAGACCCTGAAAACCGCGCTCGATCCCGAAAACCCCGATCCGGAGGCGCGAGGCCGATCGCACCACTGCCCGGATGCAGGCATTCATGCCAGGGGCATCTCCGCCGCTGGTCAGGACGCCGATGTTTCGTATCGCTTCAGGCATGGGAAAAGGCTTCCGGTCTTACCGCCCCCGTCCTTGTGTCAGTTCCCGGACGGAATCCTCGAGTCCTTCCAGCGTGAGCGGGAACATCGGAATCATCTGGGCGATGCGTGCCGTTGAATCGGCATAGTGCCAGTTCTCGACCGGCTCCGGGTTCAGCCATGCCACATGACGGAACTTGTCGCGGAACCGGGTGAGCCACCGGATGCCCGGTTCGTTACGGGCAAAGTAGTCAATGGCGCCGTTGACGGAGAGCAGTTCTGACAGGGCCATGGCGGCGTCGCCGACAAAGAGGATCTTGGTTTCGGGAACCCGGTCATGAATGAGTTCCGCCGTCCGGACTTTCTCGCCCGTCCGGAAACTCCTCCAGACCTGATCGTAAACCATGTTGTGGAAATAGAAGAATTCGACCTCCCTGAACAGGCCCTTCGCGGCCGAGAACAGTATCTCCACCAGCTCGGCGTGCGGCCACATGCTGCCGCCCGAATCCATCAGCAGCACCAGCCGGACGCCCGGCAGCTTGCGCTGCTGCCAGACGAGATCAATATCCCCGGCATTCTTCGCGGTGGCGTCGATGGTCCGGTCGAGGTTGAGTTCGTCCTCCGGTCCCGTAGGCACCAGTTTCCGGAGACGGCGGAGCGCAAGCTGCACGGTCCGGATGTCGATCACCCGGTCGCCCGCATAGTCGCGGAACTTGCGCTCACCGGCGATCTGTACTGCCCGGCGGAGCCGGCCGTCGCCCCCCACCCGTACGCCCGCCTTGTTGAAGCCGCTGTTTCCTTGCGTGGACGTGCCACCGGTGCCGATACGCTTGCTTCCGCCTACGTGTTCCCTGAAATGCCCTTCGCGGTACTGCTTCTCGAAGTTCGCCCGGATCTGCTCAAGATCGAGATGCTCGATCAGTGCCTTTTCTGCCTCGGTCAGTTCTTTCGGCGGAACGGCCTTAAGGCCGGCGAGTATTTTTGCCATCATGTCATCCGAGCTTTCCACGTCCTTGAAATACTCGAGAAATGCCCGGTCCCAGCGGTCAAAGTCTCCCTCGTTTTTCACCATCAGGGCGCGGCCCACCGAATAGAAGCCTTCCATCGTCGGGGGCACGGACCCTGTTGACAATGCATGCATGAAAGTCAGCCACTCGGTCGGTGTGACCGGGACTTCATGGCCGCGGAGCGTGTAGTAGAAATCGGTAAACACGGATTTCCTTCCGGACAGGAGTGTAGCGCGTGGAGGGAGTGTTGCCGACAGGGGTCTGACATGAAGTTTGGCTCCGGAGGCCCGCTCCCGTTAGGCTCATCGCCGTGAAGAAAGCGCTCATTACGGCGGCCGTCATTCTTTTGCTTCCCCTGGCGGCCGCATTCGCACTGAAATCGGTTTTCCGCTGGCAGACGCTGGAAGCCCGACGGGACTATCTGGACCGGATGGACCGGGCTTCGGAGCGCTTCGCCCGGCCCGAATGGGGGCCGCTGCCGCCGGAAGACGAACAGGCGCTCCTGGAAACGCACAAGCCCCTGCTGGTGGTATCGCGAGGATCAACGGGTCCGCTGGCTCCCGATACCGGCTATCTGGCAACCCGGCACCCTGTGGACTGCCGGACCGGACAGCGCCTTGCCGCTGATGCGCGCCGGGAAACATTGAAGGCATTGCCGGATCAGGACGGGATTTGCCTGGCCGAAGGACACGGCCGGTCACTGTATCCGGCGCCGGGCCCCACCTGTAGTGGTGATACCGGCTGCGCCCGTTCGCTCGCCGCCGTTGAATACGAAAACGTACGCCTCGCCGAAGACGGCCCGCAGCTTCCCTGGATCTTTCTCCGCTACCAGTTTGTCTTTGCGCCGGACGGACTTCCCGAGGGACTCATTGACACGCAGAAGCTGCTTGGCCGGGCCGGTGATCCGGCCGCCTGGCGTCCGGTTGACCTGCACGCGATCGTCTGGGTTGTGCTGGACGAGAAACAGATTCCGGTGGCCCTTGTGCTGTCCCAGCATGGCGCACACCGGACCTATATATTCGGGGCTGATATTCCCTGGCCGAGGGCGGGGAGGGCACAGGTCGTTTCCGCCGCCCGTTCCCACGAGCTTTACCCCGACCTTCCTCTCGACTACCGCCGGCGCATACGGGCAACACCATTCCCGGCCCGACGGCACTACCTCATTACTGGAACCGAACGATCCGCCGTGGATGCCGATGACATTGTTTGTGGGCGATTGTGCGGGGGAACGCCCTGGGACTACCGGATTGAGCGGATAAGCCCTGACGATCCGCTCTGGACGTTCCGTGGATATTTCGGTCCCCGGCATCTCGATTTCGGTCTTGATCTGGGCCGGTCCGGTCCGGCGGGCGGCCGGTACCACACCTGGCCCGAGCTGGCCCGGCGCAGTGACCTGCTGTTTTTCTCCTACTTCCGCGATAGCCGGGAAGAGGATGCACAGGCCGCCCGTCGGTTCATTTCCGGGCCGTGGTGGAGCCCTGACTTCGACTTCGATGGTCTGGTGCGTTACGGGCGAAGCGCCTTTTCGTCCGCTCTCGAATCGGCCCGGCAGAGTCTTCGTCCGTCGGATGACGATGCCGATATCGAGGTTGAGGCATCGGCCGTTCCGCCGCTGCCGCGGATTCCCGCCGTCAGGCCGATCATCGAGCCTGTTTTCACCACTCCGCCGGTGATTGGCACCTACCGGTCGCGGCGGCGTCAGCCTTCTGAGGGAAACAATACGGCCGGGGAGCCGGAGGGACCGGAAGAAACGGATGCCGCTTCCCCGGTGGACGGCACGACTATCCCTTCGGAAGATCACTAAACCCCATAAACTGTATCCATGTTCCTGAACCCTGCTCATTGCCGGAATTGACAAAATGCGGCAACCGTGCATTGATTGACTGAACGGTCATTCATTTTGATCAAGTAAGGAGAAGACCGATCATGTTCCAGTACAAAGACACGCACAGAATGGCTCAGATGGCGATCCGGCAGTTCATGGACAAGGAGATCCGGCCCCACGTGATTCACCATGAGAACCACCCGGAAGATCCACCCTATCCGCTGATGAAAAAACTGCTCACCACGTTTGGCGTGACCAGCATGGCCGAAAGCGCATTCCAGAAAATGAAGAAGCGCGAAGCGGCCAAGGCTGCCGGAGAAGCGGGTGATGATGCGGAAAAGAAGGGCGGCTCGATGCTGGGCGGTAACGACCCGGCGATGAGCTCGATACTCGGCATTGAACTGGCACGGGTGTGTCCGGGCATCGCCCTCTCGTTCGGCGCGACGCTGGGACTCTATGGTCAGTCGATCATGAACAAGGGAACCCTGTGGCAGAAGGAAAAATACGGTCTCCCCATCTTCAAGATGGAGAAAATCGGCGCCTGGGGCATGACCGAACCGGGGGCGGGTTCTGACGCCTACGGTTCGATGCGGACCACCGCCCGTCGTGACGGCGACTGGTGGGTGCTGAACGGCCACAAGACTTTCATCACCAACGCGCCATTCGCTGACTACTTCGTGATTTACGCCAAGATTGACGAGGGGCAGGGCGTCAGCCGCGACACACCAATCCAGGCGTTCATTGTCGAAAAGGGCACACCCGGCTTCGAGGCATCCAAGCCGTTCAGGAAGATGGGGATGCACTCCTCCCCGACGGGCGAGGTGTTCCTTGATAACGTGAAGATCCCGCTCAACCAGCTACTCGGCGAAAAGGCAAAGGAGCAGGCCAAAGAGCAGTCCCGGGATGTGTTCTCCAGCGAGCGCACCGGAACGGCGACCATGTGCCTCGGCATCATAGACCGGTGCTGCGAACTCACGTTCAAATACATGCGTGAGCGCGAGCAGTTCGGCCAGAAGATCGGTGATTTCCAGGGCCTCCGGTGGATGCTGGCCGACATGCTGACGATCCGGGAGAACGTGAAGAACTGGCATCTCCGGATGCTCGATTACCAGGTTCGTGGCGAGCGGGTTCCGATGGAGATCGCTTGCGCCGACAAGCTCTACTGTGCGCCGGCGGCGACGAAAGTCGCCATGGACGCGGTGCAGATCATGGGCGGTTTCGGCTACATGCAGGATGCCGAAGTGGAAATGCACGCCCGTGACGCGAAACTGATCGAGATTGGCGGCGGCACCAACCAGATCCAGCAGAACACCATCGCCCGGGAGGTGATGCGTACTGGCCAGATCCCTCCGCTGTACGCGTGACACCAGCCGCACGGTTGTCAGAAGCCCGAAGGCCCCCGGAGTTTTTCCGGGGGCCTTCGGATTTTCGGGGAGGGCGGGTCTGCGGGACGCTTATTCGGCGGCCATCACATAGACCGGCGGGTGCCCGCCACGAGCCGGTTCCAGGGGGTTACCCAGCATGGCGGCCCTGGTGGTCATGGTGGCTTCAAATCCGCCGGAACGGCCGGGGCGGTCAGCCATGCTGACCAGTCCCTTTTCGCGCAGCGTTTTCAGGGCACCTTCGATCTGCGCACGGCTCAGGCGGCGGTCACGGGCAAAAGTCTCCAGATCGGCATTCCGGGCCTGGTAGAGAGTCGCCAGGATTTCGACCTCGATCGGGCTCACGGGCACTCCGATGCGGCTCTCGATTTCGCGGGCGGCTTCCTGCAGCCGCGCCAGGCGCAGGGCCGCGGGATCGCTGTTCTTGTCGAGTGAGTCGATACCGTCGTACCACTGGGTGGTCGTCATTGTTTCGCTGGCCTTGATCATCATCGCGGTCGTGCTCACGGTCGCCGCAGTCGGGCCCACCAGTGAACCCGCGAGCAGGGCCGGTCCGACACAGCCCGAAGCCGTTGCCGCCAGGAATCCGACGAAGATGAGGGTTTTGAATTTGTTGTTCCGCATGACCTTTTCCCTTTTCCTTGCACTGGCCCCACATGGGCCTTCGAGGGTAACTGGTTTTTGTAATACAACAGTCGTGCCAACTTGAATAATTCAATAATATCAATATGTTATATCAAGACACCGGAACTCCAGATTAGGACAGTGCTCTCACATGGAACAGGACGCGTGTGCCAAGGTGGAGTGAATACGGAAATAGAACAGGTATATTGAGGCCGATGTCCTTCGACTTCCGCAAAATGAACAGGTTTATCCCTATCCGGTACCGGCTCGTGGCCCTGTTCTTCTCCATCTCCATCCTGCCGCTGGGAGTCATCGCGGCGGTGGTGGCCGACACCGTCTATGTGCTCCAGCGGATGTCGTTCGAATCCGGCCTCCGGATCGTGAAGAACCTTGCCGAGGAAAACTTCCGCGAACTGGCGAGGTCCGAGGCCACCCGGGTCTCCCAGCATTTTGAGCTGATGCTCGCCGACCTGAGGCGCGTGCAGGACCAGATAGAGGATGTCCTGTCAGGCTCCACGCGCCGGGAGTCCGGACTCCGGCCTGTGGAACTGGTCCGCCGCTCCAGCGGGATATGGGCTTCACCCAACCCCGACGACCTGCGCCCGGTCTATCTCTATCCTGCATGGGGACAGACCTTGCCCGACGGTGTACGGAACGAGATTCCACGGCTCGTTTCGGCCGAGGGATTTCTCTCGCAGTGGGTCCGCTCAAACCCGTCGGCGTCGGCGGCCTATATTGTCACGACAAGCTCGCTGCTGCTGCGTTATCCGCCGTCTGATCCCGACGCCTCCGGACGGATTGCAGGCCTCGACCCGGCCTTTGATTTCCGGCAGCTGGAGTCCTACCGGCGGGTTCTGCCAGGAGAGAATCCGGACCGCCACATCCGGCTGATTGGCACCCATCTTGATCCGCTGGGTGGAGCCTGGGTGCTGACGTTTGCCGCCCCGCTGTGGGTGAGGTCGGGCGAGTTTCTGGGGATGCTGGCGGTGAATATCCCCCTGGAACGGATTACCCCGCTACTGGTGGAACCGGGTGACAGGGGCGGATTTGTCCGGGTTTATGACCAGAACGAAAGGCTCGTGGGGGCAAGCCACTCGGTTCATGCGGCCGGACTACCCAAATCCGGCGCTAGATCCGCCGGGCATGAGCTGGTCATGCTGCCGGTCGACGAGGCCGGCGGCCTGATGCGCGAGCGGGCACGCCTGGCGGCGGGAATCGGCTCCTTCGAGGTGGATATCGGCGATGGGCCGCAACTGGTCGCATTCCACAAGATCGAATCGATGGGCTGGACGCTGTACCTGGGTGCACCGGCCCGTGTTTTCTCGGAAGGGGCCATGGCTGCCATCAAGCCGATTTTCCAACAGGGTGTCCGGGTCTGGCTGTTTGCCGGATTTGTGGTGGTGCTGATTGCCGTACTGATCGTGGCGACCGCCTGGCGGGTTTCCCAGTCCATTACGCAACCCCTGGAAACCCTCACTGAAGCGGTGGAGAGCATGGGGGCCGGAAGCCAGGCAGTCGCAGTGGAAGTGGACCGGGGGGATGAACTGGGGAAGCTGGCCCGTGCGTTCAACCGGATGGCCATGAATCTTGCCGACTCCCGTTCCAAGGCGATCGAAGCCGAGCGGATGGCGTTTGTGGGGCAGATGTCAGCGGTACTTGCACATGAAATACGGAATCCGCTCAATTCACTGGTGACGACGACCCATCTGCTTGATCCGGAGAACGCCACGGAACTTTCCGAGGAGGAGAAAAAGGCCCTGTTCGGGGTCCTGAGGAAGGAAACCAACCGCCTCAACCACATCCTGACCGACTTTCTCGCCTATGCACGGCCGCGGGAGATCAAGCTGTCGCATGTGAATGTCCGGGCTTTCCTGGAGGGCATCGCCGCTGTTCTCAAGCAGAACGAGGCCGCCGCCGGGAAAACCATCGAGGTATCAGTGAAGGATCTGCCGGAGACGGTTCCCTTTGACGAGGACCAGATGGAGCAGGTGCTGATCAATATCGGCATCAACGGATTGCAGGCAATGAGCGAGGGGGGCGTGATCCGGCTGGAAGCCCGGGGTGAGGTCGCTCCCGCCGGGGCGGCAAGCGGACGCCTGAAAGGGCTTGTGACCGTTTTCGAGGTGTCCGACACGGGCAAGGGTCTCCCGCCGGAAATGAAGGACCGGGTATTCGAGCCGTTTTTCACCACCAAGAAGAAGGGTACGGGACTGGGTCTCGCCATCGCCCGCCGGTTCATCGAAGCCCATGGGGGCGCCATCGAGGTGGACTCGGCCCCCGGAAAAGGGACACGATTCACCATTCTGCTTCCCAGGCAAGGAGATACCTGAAGTGGCCCATATCCTGCTGGTTGATGACGAGCCATCAAGCCTGCTCGCGCTGACGATCTTCCTGAAAAAGGCGGGCCATGAGGTCACGACTGCTTCGGACGGAGAAGCGGCGCTCAGGGTGATCGAGGATATGGCTCCTGAAGTGGTCGTCACCGACTACCGGATGGAGCCGCTCACCGGTCTTGATGTCCTGAAGAAGGTGCAGGAGCTCCAGTACCCGGTCGAAGTCATCCTGCTCACCGGTGAGGGGACCATCGGGCTTGCGGTCGAAGCCATGAAGATGGGCGCATTCGATTTCCTCACCAAGCCAGTAAAGCCCGAGGATCTCAACAAGGTTGTCAATCTTGCGCTGAACCGGCACTCGCTGATCACGCAGGTCACGCGCCTCAAGAACCAGGTCGGACTCCGCAAGGGATTCGAGCATATCGTCGGCTCCTCGGCTTCCATGCAACGGGCCATTGATCTCGCCCAGCGGGTAGCAGGGTCGGATGCGCCGGTACTGCTGCTGGGTGAATCGGGTACCGGCAAGGAGCTCTTCGCCCGCGCCATCCATTCCAACTCGCCGCGGGGTGAGTCGCCCTTCGTGGCCATCAATTGCGGCGCCCTGCCGGAGGCGTTGCTGGAGAGCGAGCTGTTCGGCCATGCCAAGGGAGCATTTACCGGTGCACATGCCACCAAGAAGGGACTGTTCGAGGAAGCCGACAAGGGAACCATCTTTCTGGACGAGATCGGCGACATGCCGCTGGCGCTTCAGGTAAAGCTGCTCAGGGTGCTGCAAGAGAACG
Organism: Deltaproteobacteria bacterium; assembly: GCA_026129095.1. Taxonomy (NCBI): domain Bacteria; kingdom Pseudomonadati; phylum Myxococcota; class Myxococcia; species Deltaproteobacteria bacterium. The sequence goes on along the minus strand of JAHCIT010000002.1, from coordinate 396,859 downwards.
AAATCCGGCGGGTCGGGGACAATCGCACGATCCGCATCGACGTCCGGCTCATTGCCGCTACCCACCGGAACCTGAAGCAGATGGTGAGCGAAGGCGCCTTTCGTGAGGATCTTTACTACCGGCTCCGTGTGATTGAAATCCCGCTACCGCCGGTCCGTGAACGGCGCGACGATATCCGCCAGCTTGCCCAGCAGTTCTGGGCCAGGGAACGTAAGTCCCAGTCGGCGGCCATATCCGGGGATGCACTTGAGGCACTCGCCGGGTATTCGTGGCCCGGCAATATCCGTGAACTGGAGAATGCGATCCGGCATGCGGCCGTACTGGCCGCATCCGATGAACTCCAGTTGCGGGATCTGCCGTCCGAGATTGGTGTGGATATCGGCGAAGAAGGAGAAAATGGCAGTTCGGGCGGAGAATCCGCGGCTGCTGGCGGGCCGCCCGCGTCATCGCCAGACCAGGTGATCCCCCTCGCCGAAGCCGAAAAGACCCATATTCTCAACGCCTATACCGCCTGCCAGCATAACCAGGTGGAGACGGCACGCCGGCTGGGCATTGGCCGCAATACCCTCTGGCGGAAGCTGAAGGAGTACGGAATCCTGAAGAGTGCCTGAAGCACTCCGGGATGGAGACACTTGTCATGCACATATCTGCACGGATCAGAATGTTCGCGGCATCCGCGATATCCACGATGTTTCTGTCAGGATGCGGACTGGGCTACGCCAGGTACGCCGAGTATGACCGCGGCGTGTGGGATAATGTCCGGGTGTTTAACGCGAGCCGTGACGATGTCTGGAACGCGATGATGCTCGCGCTGGAAAACTTCCCCATCGCCTTTACTGACCGGCAGGCCTGCTTCATCCGGACCGACGAACTGACGGCCGACAGCCTGACGGTCTTCCGGCTGGGATGGATGAAGTCGGAGCCGGAGACGGATTTCCCGGCGTTTTCCCGTTACACGATCCATCTTTCCTGCACTCCCGCCGGAGACGGACAGGTGCGGGTCAAGGCGTACATCCGCGAGAAGGTGCTGATTCCGGTGCTCCGGCTGGTTCCAACGACCGAGCATCCACGCACCCTGCTGGCCGAAATTGTCCCGGCACGGCAGGCGCCGGGTGGTGGAGAAACCGCCTCTATCGGCTACCGCGAACAGCTCCTGCTGGCCGCGATCGGGAAACTCCTTGGCGAAGAAATGGCTGCTGTCGAACTGGAACCGGTCAGCAAGGTCCGGTGCATTGCCGCCTTTGATGACGACGGGTCGCCAATGGCCTGCCCGGGAAAACCGGCGTCGAAACCGCTGTCATCAGAAAGCGAACCGGCCCAGTCCCGTCAGCCGTAAAGCTGCTCGTGGGCTTTCACCCACATGCGGATATCGTAGCGGCTTTCCGCGAGTTGGCGGGCCTTGCGGGCCCGCCGTTCCCGTTCTGCTGGGTCCATCACCAGTGACCGGATGTATTTGGTGGCTCCGGTGGCGATTTCCAGTTCATCCGCGCTGTCCGGAGATACGGAAACCGCATCATCAGCTTCCAGCAGCGAGAAGGCCGGGATTCCGGAGACGACCGCCGGAAGCCCGCAGGCGAGTGCTTCCAGCAGGGCCAGGGGGAGTCCTTCAAACCGCGAGAGCAGCACAAACAGGTCGGCTGCCGCCAGCAGGTGGTGGAGGTCCATCCGCGGTCCAAGCAGGCGGACCTGTGACTCCAGCCGCAAGCCGGGAATCAGCTCGCGTAGCCGGTCATGCTCGGGTCCGCCGCCGGCGATCCAGGCTTCCCACGGAGGAAGGTTTTCGTGGCTGGCAAGGAGGGCAAGCGCCGACAGGAACCGGTCAAATCCCTTCTGGGCAGTGAGCCGACCGGCCGAGATGATTACGGTCTTTCCTTCGCAGTTCATGGACTGGCGAATCCGGTTCCGCTCTGACGGCGGCAGGGGATGGTATCTGTCCAGATCGACCCCATTGGTCAGCGTATGGACAGATGTGGCGGGAATTCCGATCGTTCCAGTCAGGTGACGCGCAACTGCCGGGGAACACGCAATGGTGTCCCGGGCGGTCCGGGCCGTCATTCGGTAACGGAACCGGGTTGAGCGGGTAAGATCCGGATAGGGGAGATGACAGGTCCAGAAAAACCGGGGCCTTTTCAGAAGCGGCGGAGCGGCGGCGAGCAACGCGGCCGTCTGATAGTCCAGTGGGCGGTTGTGGACGTGGACGATATCAAAGTCCCGAAGCGTGGCGATATACCGTGCGCAGTCCGCCGGATGCCTGAGTGAGCGGAACTGCACTGTCCGGATGGGGAGATCCTGCCGGGCGGCGATTTCGGCAAGCGGGCCGCTGGCGGTTTCACCTGCCACCAGAAGGGTTGAATCATGGCGTGACCGGTCGAGGCGGGCGGCCAGTTCCAGGGCGCACCGCTCGGCACCACCCAGCGCAAGCGAACTGACGACCTGCGCAATCCGGCGGCGTTTCATGGCGTGGCGGCCTCCGCGGTGGCCAGTTCCTCGCCGCTGAATTTCCGGCGAAACCTGTCCACCAGGTACCGGGGAGTATCGTCCCCCAGCAGTCCTGCCAGTATCAGGAACAGTACGGCTCCGGTGATGCCAAGCAGGATGATCTCGGCTGTCAGTGTCAGGGTGCCATCGGCAATTACCGGCGGACAGAACCACAGTGCAGCTCCGGTGATACCGGCACACAGGACAAGGCGGAAGAACGGCAGGTAGAACCCTCCGGCGATCCGGCCTTTCTTCCGTAACGTCCGCTCCAGCAGTGGCAGACCCAGAACGGCGTTCAGGCTGGTGACAGCGGCAAGTCCGATGACGCCGAATGGCTCCACCAGAAGCCAGTCCATGACGAGGTTGAATATCACCGGAATAATACCGAGATAGACGACCGCCAGCCGGTCCAGTGAAGCTGCAAAGCAGACGCGGGCGAGCAGGCTTCCCCATGCGGCAAAGGCGGTAATGCCGGAGAGCACGACGAGGCACCAGGCCAATCGTGATATGCCATCGAACGGTGCACCCCATCCCAGAAACAGCACCGATATCCGGGCTCCGAGGCCGGCCATCAGAACGGCCAGCATCATTGATATGAACAGTGACCGGCGGGCGGCGAGCCCGGCGTCAGAGGCAAACTGGTCCCACTCTCCGCGAGCGGCGGATTTCGCCAGCCCCGCGAATACGACCGACATGATCGGGGCCGCCACTGCCGCCTGGAGGATCGCCGTCGACCGGACAGCGTAGCCAAGGGCGGCCAGATGACCTTCAGGAAGTCCCGAAGCGAAGTAGTTATCCACAGCATGGTTGATGCGGACCGAGGCGACGATCACGAGTGCGGGTACGGACCGGCGAATGAGGGACATTGCAGCGTTTCCTGGCCGGAGTCTGGGCGCCGGTTTCCAGTCGAGTCCGAGGAAGGCAATCAGGGGAAGACCGAGCCAGGCGGTGAGTGCCTGGGCGGAAATGACCCAGTGCAGTTCGCGGCCAGTGGGAGCGGCGAGGAATGCACCGAACTGGCCGGCAAGCATCAGTACAGAAACGACCGGGGCAATCAGGAACCGTTCCCGTGTTTGTGCTGCCTGCGCGAAGAACACGAACACGATTCCCGCCGGAAGACCTGCGGCGGACACGCGCAGGAACCATCCGGCCATATCCTTTGCTTCTTCTCCGAGCCCAGGTACGGTCCAGCCGATAATGGTCTCAGCGGCGAGGACAAGCGGTAGCGAAACAGCGAGGCCGGTCAGAGCGAACAGCGACAGGAACTCGCCGCTCGCCTGGCGAAAACCCTCCTTGCCTTCCTGTTCGGCGGCCCGGATCAGGGCTGGCATGACAAGCTGTCCGCCAAGCGATCCGGCAGCGGTGGAGATGACCGCCGGAATGGCCTGTGCGGCGATCCAGGCATCGACAGATGCCACTGTCCCGTACCGCCGAGCGATGAGGAACTGGAGCAGGAGCGAGAAAATCTGGCCCGTGAGTGCGAGGAGGGAAACGAGCAGGTATCGTGTCATCCCGGTTTCCTCTCCAGCCCCTACTTCAGGATCAGGTAGTTGCCGATGGCAAGGCCGTCGAGTCCGCAGGAATAAAGTGTTGAGATGGCCTCCAGAGGCGTATTGACGATCGGCTGTCCCTTCACGTTGAAGCTGGTGTTCAGCACCACCGCCTCGCCCGTGATCTTTCTGAACGCCTCCAGCAGGCCCCAGTAGCGCGGGTTCGTTTCACGGGAGACGGTTTGCACCCGTGCCGTTCCGTCCACATGGATGGCTGCCGGAATCCTTCCTCGCGCTGCCTCCAGTGACTGGAATGCCACGATCATGAATGGCGACCAGACCGGATGGGAGACGTAATCCACCACCCGTTCCTCCTGTATACTGGGGGCAAAGGGACGCCAGGGCTCGCGCCACTTTACCTGCCGGTTCACGATTTCCTTCATCTCCGCCCGTCTTGGATCGGCGAGTATTGACCGTGCCCCCAGTGCCCGGGGACCGATCTCCATGCGGCCCTGCATCCAGGCGAGGATTTTCCCGTCTGCCAGATGCTTCGCCGTGTCGGCAGCAATGTCATCTGATCGCTCCCAACGAGGCACCTTGCTCTTGTGGATGGCATCAAGAACTTCGGCATCCGTGTATTCGGGACCCCAGTAGGCATGACGCATCTCGAACGGAGCCCGTTCGCCAGTCATTTCCACGTGGGCGAGCATTGCTGCGCCAATGGCCGTACCTGAGTCGGACGATGCTGGCTGGATGAATATCCCCTCCAGTGGCAGGTCGCGCCAGAGCCTGCCGTTCATGGAACAGTTGAGCGCGACTCCACCGGCGAGGCACAGATGCTTCGCTTCTGATCTGTCAAGAACCCAACGGGCAATCCGCAAGCCGGCTTCCTCCAGCGTATGCTGGCAGGCGGCGGCGATATCGTGATGAACCGCAGCAATCTCATCGCCGGGCTTCCGCCACGGAATTTCGCGGAAGTAGCGGGCCATTCCGTTATTATCGATTCGGGGCAGTTCTCCGGAAAAATCCACGAACGGAACGAGGCTTGGCCGGCCGTAGGCGGCCAGCCCCATGACCTTTCCTTCCTCGCTGTGGTGCCGGAATCCGAGGGCCCGCGTGAACCATTCATAGAACAGCCCCCAGCTCTGGCGGATGGAAACATGGGCGAGGGGCCGGATTGACGCGCCGTGGCCGGACGCCAGGAGGCCGCTTTCATAGCCGCCCCGGCCGTCAAGCGTCATGATTGCAGCCCGCTCGAATCCCGAGCAATAGAACGCCGACGCTGCATGAGACAGATGGTGCGGATAGTACCGCAGTCTGCGCTTGTCCGGAACTAGGGTTCCCTTGAAATTCCGCATGCCGAACAGGTGGTTTGTCCAGAAGGCGAGTTCCTGCTCCAGCGACAGTCTGGATAGTTCGATTCCGCCGGAGAAAATGGCCTTCAGCACGCCGTAAAGATGTGAGCCGGAATTTTCATGACCCACGGCGATGCAATCGATGTCCGCAAGTCCTGCTTCCAGAACGTTAAGGCAGTAACTGACTGACTGCCTGGGGAGCATCCGGGGCGCGTGCTTGAGGTGAACGAACCGCTCTTCCTCGACGGCGGCCACAAGCCTGCCGTCACGGACGGCCGCCGCTGCGGAATTGAAGGAAACCGGAGATGTAAGTCCCAGAATGCGCACAGGAGCTGGAGGAGAGTATAGCCGGAAACGCGGCAGAGAACGGTACCCGCTGCCAGAGCCTATTCGTCGGCTGCGGCCGTGAGCGGAAGCGTGAACTCGAAGACCGATCCCCGGCCGACCTCGCTGGAAACCTTGATCACGCCGCCGTGCATTTCGATGAAATCCTTGCACAAGGCAAGCCCCATACCGGCCGAGTGGTGATCCCGCTCTTCGGCGCCCTGGAGCTGCTTGAAACGCTGGAACACGGTTCCGATGCTGTTGGCGGGAATCCCCTGTCCCGTGTCGGTGACCGTCACCCGCGCGAAATCACCCTGCAGCATCGACCGGACGATGATCTCGCCGCCCGGCGGGACGAACTTGAGGGCGTTCCCGAGCAGGTTGTTCATCACCTGCTGGATCCGTTTCCGGTCGAACGGGAACTTCGGTATCTGTCCCGCAAGGTAGTTGCGAACCGTAATTCCCTTTTCATCGGCGATCACCCGAACGGCCTCGATGGATGAGCCCAAGACGTCATTCAGGTCTTCTGTCTGGCGGTGCAGGACGAGCTTGCCTGCGGCAGCCTTGTAGGAATCGATCAGATCCTCGATCAGCTCCAGCAGCTTGTTGGCACTGACCATGATCATGTCGATTTCCTCGGAAAGTTCCTCGTCCATGATCTGCTTTTCGAGCAGGGAGCCGAATCCGATGATGGAGTTGAGGGGAGTCTTCAGTTCATGGCCAAGCCCGGCGATAAACTCGACCTGCCCCAGGTTGATCCGTTCGACCTCGACGAGGCGGGTCTTGAGTTCCGCAATGCTTTCTCCGGCCGCCGGTGCGCCGGTTTCCTTGGTCAGCGCCCGGTTTCCGGTTTCGGTCCGGATCACCAGCTCACGAATGGCCGCGAGGGCCGGGAGCGGAAGTTTCTGTTCGTTTTTATAAAGGACCAGCAGGCAGCTTCGATCAGTTTCTGCCGCCGGGAAAGACAGCAGGACACCGTGGCGGTACCCTCTCAGGGCTTCCTGGAATTGCGCGTCCTTGGGAGAGGCGAGCAGTAGCGGGTCGATCAGTTCATGTGCGCCCGGGGTTCCGGCCAGGAACCGGCCGAGGGCAGTGGCCGGGGACACCATGAGGGGGTGGGAAGTGAGGGCGGCATTATCGGGGTAGCTCGCCGACGGGACCAGATTAACCTGCTCGCCCACCCGGACACTGCGGTAATAGACAGCCTGATCGGCCTGGGCGGCTGTGAGAACCAGCCGGGCAATATCGCGGTGGCTGACCGGCGGCAGGATCTGTTCCGGAAATGCAGACATCAGTTCTGTCCTTACAGGATAAGGGGTTCCTTATCGTTTCCGGTATCCGGAGGCAACAGGAGCAGTCAGGGAATGATGCGGAAATAAAGATCGACACCCGTTTCCACCAGTTGCCCCACCGGGCCTGCGCTGATCCGTATGCGGAACACGCCATCCTCGGTTACGAGGCCGTCTTCGGTGCTGAGGGTCAGCGTCACGACCCGTTCCTGGCCCGGCCGGGCAAAGGTGTACGGCCGTTCCGGTGTCCAGAGAAGATCGAGACAGGATTCCTCGTCGTCGAGATCGTTCAGGCATAAGGGGTCGGGAAACACCAGAACGGAGGCATCACCCACGAAAGAGCCGATGGATGTCAGCCGGAACGAGACCGAGGCCGTCGCATCCGGGGCTGAGGAGATTTCGAGTGGATGTTCGGCCGTCTGGCCCTGCTCACCGGGAAGAAACTCCAGGGTCACGTGACGATCCTGCCCGCTGCAGGCGGTGGTGAGCACGGCGAACGCAGCCAGCAGGAGGATTTGGCGGATCAGGGGGATTGCCATCGCAGTGAGCGTTCCCCAGAATCGGCCCGTGAGCAAGCCCGGACCGTTTTCCATCGAGTGGCCTCCCCTGGCCGACGAAGGCGTGCGGCTGTTCAACACAGGCGACTATCACCGCTGCCACGATGCTTTCGAGGACATCTGGGTCGAATCCGGAGGAGACCAGAAGGTCTATTATCAGGGCCTGATCCAGACAGCCGTGGCCTATCACAAGATCCGGACCCGGGTTTTCTCAGGGGCGAAAGCACTGTTTGAGCGGGGAATGGAAAAACTGGAACGGACCCGGCATCTGGTGACCCCGGTCCGGACCGATCTTTTCCTGCATGCGGCTCGGGAGAATTATCAGAAGATGCTCGATCTGGGCGAGGCGGGTCTGGACAGGTTTGACGAAAGTACCTTTCCGCAGATTCACTATATCGAGGGGTATGAACCCCAGCCGCCGCCGGACCCTTCCTGGCTGGACCGGCACGTTCGTCACTGACGGCGTTCGTACAAAAAACTGCGGGTGACCGTCCGCTGGAATGCGGCACGGCCACCCGTCCTTCAGACCAGAAAGAAGTTACTTCTTCTTCTTTTTGGCAGCGGCCTTCTTCTTCTTGGCCGGGGCTTTCTTCTTCTTGGCGGGTTTCTTCTTGGCAACGGGCATTGGATGTGTCCTCTTGTGCACACGCGAACGTCATTTCATGACGTGTTTCGCGTCTGCTCAGTCATCAGCCCTTCACCGATGGAGTTAATAATACCGATTTTGTTGACTTTTACCACTGTTTTTTTAGGACGTGGTCATTTTTTTTGATTGGGCGGGTTCAGCATCTGTCAAGCGCTCCGGCGTGCAGAACCACTACCTCAGGACGTCATCGATGTCCGAGAGCGCATCAATCTGCTTCTGCATGTCGACTTGAGGCACCTGCGCCCACGGTCTCGTTTCTGCCGTCGAGGGATCGAGTGTCGTCAGGTGACGGCGCATGTTGGTCACATAGTACGGCATGATGCGCTCGAAAAATCCCCTGGCTCCAAGATCAAGGATATCCCCGATCTGGAATACGATGCTGATGACGACCCTGGAGCGCTTGCCGGCCGCGTCCGGAAACGGCTCCAGCAGGAATGTCCCCTCGGCGCGTTTCAGGTTGCCTTCAATCTGCTGGAACTCGGCGAAATAGGTGCGCGGGTAGGTCTTGATCCGCAAATGCGACCAGTACTGGATCGAGATCGGAATGAACGAAATGGGCAGGTTTGCATTGTCCCACAGCACACGGACGGTGGCCATGGTCCCTTCATGCGAAACGACCTGCGATTCCTTCATCAGGGGGATGAAACGTGAAAAGCGGTCGTAATCGGAAACGACCGCCCATACCTGCTCAACCGGATAATCGATCACACCGGTAACGATTCCGAGGTTCGCCTTCGTGAGCGGGTCAGTGGTCGAGGAGGTGAGCACTTCGCCGCGGGCGAGCCTGGCCTCCTGCTCCTTGTCCGCTCCGGCTGCCCGGATTTCCGGAGAGGCACATCCGGCCGCCAATACCACGAGCAGCAGTGCGGCAAATCTTCCACCGTTATACGCATTCATTCTGCAATCCCCATTTGGTCCCTGCCCGGTTGGTGCTTCCAGCCAATCAGAAAGCCGGCCGGAGTGCAACCCGCACTTGCCTCCCGGAACTGGCCGGATCAGAAGCCTCTGGTTCAGGGAGGCTACGGCCATGGGATCAGGGATATCGGTGGTTTTTGCGGGTGGAGGGGCCCGTACGTTCTGGGAACTCGGGCTGTTCGAGGCCGTTCGCGGCCGACTGCCTCCGGTTGACGAGTGGGCGGGAACATCTGCCGGTTCGGCGATGGCGATTTGCGCCGCTTCCGGGCAGGCGGAAGAAACCGTAAATCTCTTTTGCGACCTGACCTCGAAAAACCCCCGCAACGTGTATCCCGAATGGATATTTCGGGGCCAGCGGCCTTTTCCCCACAACGACATGTACAGCATGGCCCTGCGGACACTCCTCACTGGCGGCGCATGGGACCGGCTGAAGGACGCAGGACCGGTTCGGTTTCTCCTGGCTTATATACGGAAGGGCAATCCGATGGTGTCCACCTGGCTGCGGGCTGCGTGGAACTACGAGCGGCGCAAGCACCAGCGTGTGCACGGACCGGACGAGCCGTTTCCGGGCCTGGCGAGCCGGGTTGTCACGGCGCAGGAGGCCGGGTCCCTGGAGGACGTCGTGACCTGGGTGCTGTCTGCATCTTCCACCCCGCCGCTTACCGATATTCACCGCTATGATGGACAGCCGTACGTGGACGGGGGGCTGGTGGATAACGTGCCGGTGCGGGCACTTTCTCCCGTGGCACAGGAGCAAAAGGTGCTGGTCCTCCTTTCCCGGCCGACACGCCCGGAACTTCTGCCTAAAGCACCAAACCGGCTTTACCTGGCACCATCGGCCGAAATACCCATCCGGAAATGGGACTACACGAGTCCCGTCAAGATCCGCGAAACCGTCGCCCTCGGCGTGTCGGATGCGAAACGGTACGAAAAAGAGATCCTGAAGTTCGTGGAGTAATTGAGCCGGTTCGACATCCCGGAACAACACCGGTTACGCTGTGCAAGGCAGGTTTTACGGATGATCGGGCCGGAATCCCGTTACTACCAAAGTTCCCGAAAGCCGGGAGAGCAGCGGATTTCCCCGGAGCCCGCACCGGAACGGATCGTCGAGAACGGGCTGATCCGGCTCGGGATGTTTACCGCTCCCGTCCGGGACATGAACCTCGCGGAATCGGCGCTGCTGCGCGGGGCCGGGAAAAGCTGGCCGTCGCCGCCGCTGCTCGTCGAATGGATCGGAGCCGGAATCGCCCACCCGGACTGGTATCTGGGAATGATCGTCGTCGATGCGAAGGCAGCTTCGCTCGCCGTCGTATACGGGTACAACCGGAAAACCGGATTCTACTTTTCCCATGACCGGCCCGGATTTCGCGGGCAGGCCTGTGTACCCGCATCGACATGGGATTCCCTCACCCGGTTTGACGGCCGGGGATACCGGCTGGAAATCGTGCACCGGCTGGAACTGGGCCATCACGAGGTCAGTATCGATATCGCCGCCAGCGGGCAGAAGCCGGCCGTGCAGGGAAAACTCGTGTGGCATGAGGAACCGGGAAGGATCCAGCCGCTGGTGCTCATGTCGCCCATCCGTGGCGGCGGATTCATCTATAACCACAAGGCACAGATGCCGGTCGAGGGCTCGCTGCGTATCGGGAGTGACCGTCTCGAATTCCGTCCGGACCGGGATATTGCCAACATGGATGACCTGAAGCTGCATCCGAGCTTGCAGGGCCTGAACTACCGCTGGTTCAACTTCGGCGGTTTCGACCGGAAAGGGCGGCTGGTCGGTGCCGACCTCGCGCACACGCCGCAGAAGCCGGACTCCTACTGGGCTGAAAATTGCCTGTGGGTGGATAACCGGCTTTCAGTCTGCGATCCGGTGCACTTCGAGGCCGACTGGGGCGATCCCATGAAGCCGTGGCGGGCCACTGACGAAGCCGGGAACATCGACGTGACATTCTTTCCCGAAGGCGGGAAGACGGTAAGCCTGCGCCCATTCGGGATTTATCACCAGAAATGCGGCCGGTTCCGGGGCCGGATCATGGATGCGGCCGGCGAAACCCATGAGATCAGCGACTATTACGGTTGCGCGGAATACGCCAGCATTCCCGCCTGACGGCCGTCCGGTCACCCCGCCAGTTTTCGCACCACGTCATGCAGGGGTTTGGCGATGGGAATCACCTCATCCAGCAGTCCACCCATGTCCCAGTAGTCAGTGTGTCTGGTGCATTTGCCGGCGGCATTGAACTCCATCCAGGAAACACCCTCCAGGTTGCCGGACTTCCGCATGAACGGCGCCTTGAAGGTCATCACCCAGCGGATCACAAGCGTTCGGTCTTCCAGCGCATCGCCGAGCAGCTTTACCGTGACCGGGCCCATCTTGGTGGCCAGCCTGCGGTTCATCGCCCGGATCGCCTCCAGTCCCTCGGCCTTCTGGATCGGATCCATGAAGACGCATGCAGGATCGTAAAGATCGTTGAGGATGGCATCGGCGCGGGCCGTATCCTTGAGATTGGCGAACATCTCGGCGACTTTGAGGGAGCGGGGATCCATGCGGGGTTTCCTTTCGCTGGGGCTCGTGGGGAGCCCGGCTGCTATAGTATGCGGGTCCGGAGGTTTTCCAATGCCTGCTGTTGATGCACTGTCTGGCGAAGCGGCCGCCCTGGCCGGCGGCCTGCTGAAGGAGCTTCAGCGGCCGGCGAATCCCGGTGAGTGGACAAGGCTGCTGGCGATCCTGAATAGCCGGGGCTGGCTGGTTCCGGGCGAAAAACTCCCGTCACCGGCCTGTGCGGCCGCAGTGATGGAGGGCCTTACCCGCGGGGGCATGGACCCCGGCGTTTCGCTCACCCTCACGGTTCACTACGTCATGGGTTTCATGGTGCTCCGCCGCCTGGCGCCGGAGCTGTTGCACGCTTCGGAGCCGGGCCTTTTCTGTATGGGAGCCAGCGAGCAGGGAGTGGGATCCCATCCGGGGAAGATTTCGACCTGTGCCGCAAAAGACGGCGAGGGCTTCTGGACGATTACCGGCAGCAAGGCGTTCACGACTGGCGGGCCAGTGGGCACGCTTTTTCTTGTCCTTGCCGTTTGCGGGGAAGCCCCTGGCGGCCGTGATCTCGGCGTGTTCGCTGTTTCCCGCAATACGCCGGGCCTTACGGTGACGGAGATGCCGCTTCACGGCGTCACCGGATCCGCTCCCCACGGGATACTCACGATGGAGAAAGTACGGGTTCCTTCCGGCTCGCGGCTTGGGCCTGCGGGCATCAAGACGAATGGATGGACTGAAATCGTCAAGCCGTTCCGCCAGTGGGAAGATGCACTGATGGCGAGCTGGCTCGCGGCGTCGGTCAGGCGCTTTTCCCGCGAACTCGCTGGCTCTGCCGCCGGTAACACGGACCGGGCGGCCGTCGTCGGCAAACTCGTTGCCGCCGCTGAAGGGCTGGTCACGCTCGCCCGGAGCTCGGCTGCGTCGCTGGATGAGGAGATGGAAGGTGCCGACCGTCAAGGGCTTGTTCCCCGGCGGTACGGATTTTTCGAACTGCTCGCCCATGCCGGTTCGCTCGCTGCGGAACTGGAAAAACTGTGGCCGGACCCCCCCGCTGCCCTCAGGCAGATCACGGCCACTGCCGGTTCGGCCCGGTTTGCGGCCCGGGCGCGGGCAAAGATTGTGGCGACGTTAGCCGCCGGATAAAGCGGGCGGCCGATTTTCCAGCCGTTCGATCTGGCCACCCCGGAAAAAGAAGAAACTTCCCGCGAAAAGAGCCGGAACTCCGACCCAGAACAGTGCGTCCCGGAGTGCACCGGCGGGAGTCTGTCCCGCCGAGACGGCCCGATCGGACAGCCAGCCGGTAAGCGGCTGGCTCCAGACGTCCCCAGCCGCATGGATGAAAAAGACATTGAAGGCGAACGCCATGGCCGCAAATCCCTCTGGCGAGCGGTTAAGGATGGCCCGCTGCGTGGGGCCCACATGGACAAAGATGAGCAGCACGGAGACAGCCAGCGCGGCGAGGGCGGGTATTATGCTCTGGACAAAGAAGTAGGGCAGCGCCGCAAAGGCTCCCATGAGAAGCCCTGCGGCAGGAATCCAGTAAATCGCCCACGGGGACTTGCGCTCTAGCCGCTCGGCGGCGAGTCCGCCGGCGAGTGTTCCAACCAGCGACATTCCGGCGATGACGCCGCCGGAGAGAATCCCGGCGGTCCCCACCGGCAGGCTGAACCGGCGGACGAGGTCGGTCGGGAGCCACAGGGCATAGGCCCCCAAGGTGAAGGTTGCCGCCGCGCCGCCAAGGGCAACGGCCCGGTAACGGCTGTCCCTCATCAGGCGGGCAATGGAGGAAAGGAGCGGGTGGCGTTCACTGGCTGCCGCGGGCCGGCTCTCCGGTTCGGCCATGCGGAGCGCCAGCAGTCCGAGCGGAATCGAGCCGAAGCCGGTAATCATGAGCGAGACGCGCCAGCCCACGGCCTCGCCCAGCACACCGCCAAGGGCGAAGCCCATTGCGGATCCCACGGGGATCGCCAGTGAAAAGACAGACAGCATTCTGGTACGGCGGTGTTCGGGATACAGGAGCGCCACGAGTACCGGCGCAATGGAGACATAGACTGCTTCGGCGACGCCAAGGAGGAGACGTGTCGTGGCAAGGAAGGTGAAATCGGGTGCGAATGCCCCGGCTCCTGCCACCGTTGACCAGAAAATGCAGGTGATACCGAGCGTGCGCCAGGGGCGGAGTGCGTCCAGCCGGTTACCGAGCAAGAGGCCCGCGAACATGTAGCTGACGAGGAAAAGGCTCCCGAGCTGTCCGCCCTGGGTGTCGGAAAGCCCCAGTTCGGCGTTCACCAGCGGCAGCAGGGCCGACAGCGACTGGCGGTCGATGTAGTTGGCCAGATTGAGAAGGACGAGCAGCGTGAATGTCCAGGCAGCATCGGGTGGACGTCTGTCAGCTGTCTCGGTGGTCACCGGGCACATCCCGGACCGTTACTTGGGACTGGTGGCATCGCCGCCCCCCTGGATAAAACCCTTGAGTACCTGCACGTGGGCCGGCTGGATGTCACGGAACTTGACCCCCATGCCGATCACCTTTGACGTCTGCCGCCTGGGCTCCTCGCGGATATGGCGGATCACCTCGCCCGCAATGCGGACGGTTTCAGGCGTCTGGGGCAGCATGAAATCCAGGACAACGGGTGTGCCAAGATCCAGGGGAAACTCGGTCGAAAGCGAGATGCCGCTCGTGCTGATGTCCACCGACCGGAAAAACCGGTGCGTTTGCCGGCCGTCCTCGGTCACGAGCTTGACCGATGTGCGGAATTTCCGACGCTTGTCCTTCAGGGTGAACGGGCCTTTCACGCTGTAGAAATCCACCTCTCCATCCGGAGCTGATAGCGTATTCAGTGACAAGGCCTTTCGACAAGATTTGCATGCCGGCAGGCGCACGATACCGGTTACCGTTGTGGTTCGTAAGAAGCGGGAGACATGCGCCGGGAGATTCAGTGCGTGCCGGTCGTTGCGCGGGGCTTGCGGCGGGAGCGGAGCAGGGCCGCTTCCTCGCTTTCGGCGCCATCGGGCGAACCGCTGAATGTCTGTCCGTAGGTTTTCTGGTCCTTGAGCACCTGCCGCTTGAACACCCAGTTTACGAGCCAGTTGAAGGCGAGAAACGGCAGGATCACCTTCGGAAACACGAGGAACCGCTCCAGCGCGCCGCCGCCGCTGCGGACAGTCTCTTCCCAGAGCACCAGGATCAGAACCATCGCGGCGATCATCGACATGGCACCGAGAAGCATCCCGCTGCGGGCGAAATAGAGTGTACGGATATCCACCCGGCGGCGGCGGTTCCACCGCTCGGCCTCGACCGACGAGGAATCGATCAGCGTGGCTTCGGGGCCGCATTTCTGGCAGTAGCGGCCGCCGAACCAGTAACTTCCGCAGTGGGGACATATCTTGACCATCGAAACATGGGTGTAATCCGGTTGCCGCCGCCGCCGCAAGCGGGTACGGAAGCTGTCGGGGCAGGGCGGATTTTCACAAGGACGGTATATCTGGAAATGAGCGGAAAACGGACCTGCGGGTGCATTTGGACTGCAATGTTGTCCCTGATGGCGGGCGGCTGCGTTTCGCAGTCAACGTATGACTTTCTCCGGGCAGACTACGACAAGGTCAGTTCGGAGAACCGTACCAGTCAGGAGAAGGTCCAGGAACTGACAGCCGACCTTGAGGCCGAGCGTCAGCGCTCGGTGGAACTGCTCTCACGGGCCGATGCCCTGCAGGCTGATCTGGAGGAAACATCAGCCCGGCTCCGCCAGCGAACAGCGGAGCTGGAAGCCGAGATGGCCGTCGAGCGGCAGGCGGCCGACGAACGCATGCGGAAGCTGTCGGAAGAGATCGCAAAGGCCCGCGCCGAGGGTTCCGAGCAGGTGTCGGCGATGGAGGCGCAGCTTGCCGAAGCCAGGGAACGGGCCAGTCGCCGCGAGGAAGCCGCCCAGCAGGAACTGTCCCGGGTGCGTGAGCAGGCGGAACTGGCTTCCCGGAAACTGAGCGAAGTGACTGAAACCTATGACGGTCTTGTGCAGAGCCTGAAAAGCGAGATCGAGGAGAAATCGGTTGCGATCAGCCAGTCGCTCGGCCGCATCCAGATCGACCTGTTCGATCAGGTACTGTTCGATTCCGGATCGGCAGAGCTGAACCGCAAGGGCCAGGAGGTGCTTCGCAAGGTGGCCGGCATCCTGAAGAAAACCAAGGACCGCCGTGTGCTCGTCGAGGGACATACCGATAACCAGCAGATTTCCGAGCGGCTCCAGACGCGATTTCCGACCAACTGGGAACTTTCCACCGCACGGGCCGTCACGGTCGTACGGTTCCTGGAGTCCGAGGGTGTGCCACCGAAGATCATGGCTGCCGCCGGGGCCAGTTTTCACAGGCCGGTTGCCAGTAACAATACGGCAACGGGACGAAGCCGGAACCGGCGGATCGAGATTTCGCTCATTCCGGACCAGCCCACCGCCACCAAACCGGTGAAGTAAGACCATGTCGACCGACCTGTCGCCGACCCGTCCGGAAGTCCTCCGCTATCTTGAGCGCCTGGGGCCGCCGCTCGACCCCCTGGCGAGTGAACTGTTCCGGCGGGGAACGCGCGAAGATATCCCGATTGTCTCGTCGGACCTGGGACGGCTCCTCACTGCCCTGGTGGCCATGAGCAGGCCGAAAACTGCTGTCGAGCTGGGTACGGCCATTGGATACTCCACGTTGTTCATTGCCCGGGCCCTGAAGGAGTACGGGCCGAAGGGAGCCCGCCTGCACACATCGGATGTCGATGCCGGACGCCACCAGCGGGCCAAGGCGATGCTGAAGCGGGCGGGCGTCCTGCCGCAGGCGAGGTTTCACCTGGTGCCGGGGCTGGATCTCCTGAACCGCTGGAAGGGCAGCGGGATCGATTTCCTGTTTATCGATGCCGTCAAGGAAGAGTACATCGGCTACGTGGAACTGGCCCTTCCGCACATGAGGCCGGGTGCAGTGATCGTTGCAGACAATGTGCTCTGGTCGGGCCGCGTGGCGGGCACGAAGAAACCGGAAAATGCACACTACCGTTCCAGCACCAAGGCCCTGAGCGAATTCAACCGGTATTTGGTAAACCATCCGCGCATTGACGGGCAGGTGCTCCCGCTGGGAGATGGGGTGGGACTGGGGATTGTCCGGCCGAGGCCAGTGAAACCCCGCAGGCGATGACAGCCCAACCGGAACGCGATCCAGGACCGCTACCCGGTGGGGGTGAACTTTCCCTGATAGTCTGTGATGCTGAGGCGAATCGTCTCCAGCGCCTCGTCCCGCCCGTAAACCTCGGCGATACGCACCTTGCGGGCCGGATCCACGGGGAACTGCTTGTAGGATAGGAAGTAGTGGCTGAGCCGTTCGATGAGTCCGGCCGGACACTCTGCAATGTCGTCGAACTTCCCATAGGCGAGGTCATCCTCCAGCACGGCGACAATCTTGTCATCGGCCTCGCTGCCGTCGATCATCCGGAGTCCGCCGACGACCTTTGCCCGGCAAAGAAATCCACCGTGCGCCACTGTCCGCTCGGTCAGTACGCAGATATCCATGGGGTCACCGTCGCCGGAGATTTTTTCCGGGGAATTCGTGCGGGCGCGGCAGCGGGTGCCCACCTCCGTACCGCAATAGGTCCGGGGAATGAACCCGTAGAGCGTGGGACACAGGCTTGAAAACCGCTGGATGCGGTCGATCTTGAGGTGCCCCGACTCCTTGTCGATCTCGTATTTCACGGTGTCAGCAGGAACGATCTCGATAAAAGCATTCACAAGGTTCGTGCCGTCAGGATGGGGCGGAATCCCGTGCCAGGGGTGGGCCTGCACACGCATGGAAAGGAGCTGCCCTGCCGGTGTTTTGTCCATCACGCGGACTGTGTCCAATTGGCTGGAGTCAGGGCAAGCCGGAAAGAAAACGCCCCGGCCGATTCAATCAGGCCGGGGCGTTTTGAGCTGGCTTTGTCCGTCAGGACGCCGGGATCAGGCGAACGCCTTCTTGTACATCGTCACGACGGCAGCGCCGCCCAGTCCCAGGTTGTGCTGGAGGGCGATCTTGGCGTCCTTCACCTGCCGCTTGTCGGCCTTGCCGCGGAGCTGCCAGGTGAGTTCGGCGCACTGGGCAAGACCCGTGGCGCCGAGCGGGTGGCCCTTCGAGATCAGGCCGCCCGACGGATTGACGACAACCTTGCCGCCGTAGGTGAACGCATCCTCGTCCACGAACTTCCCGGCCTGTCCTTCGGGGCAGAGGCCCAGCGCCTCGTAGGTGATGAGCTCGTTGCAGGAGAAGCAGTCGTGCAGTTCCACGACGTTCACGTTCTCCGGTCCATAGCCTGATTGCTCGTAGACCTTCTTCGCGGCGGCCTTGGTCATGTCACCGCCCACGATCTTGATGCAGCTCTTGTCCTCGAAGGTGCTGGGGTAATCGGTAGCCATAGCCATGCCGATGATCTCCACCGCCTTGGACTGAAGATTGTGCTTCTTGACGAAATCCTCGTCGCACAGGATCGCCGCACCCGATCCATCCGAGGTCGGGCAGCACTGGAGCTTGGTGAGCGGCTCATAGACGACCGGGGCCGACATGATCTGCTCGAAGGTGTACTCATCCTGGAACTGCGAGTAGGGGTTGTTCGTCGAGTGCTTGTGGTTCTTGTAGCCGATCTTGGCGAAGTGCTCCTTCTTGGTGCCGTACTTCTCCATGTGCTCGCGGCCCGCATTGCCGAACAGTTGCGGCGCGGGCGGAGCCGGCGCGAACTGGCGGAGTTTCATCATCGCCATCATGTGCTTGTCCATCGGGTTCGTGCGGTCCTGGAAGTTGGATCCGAGCGAGCCCTTCTGCATCTTCTCGAATCCCACTGCCATCACGCAGTCGGCGAGGCCGCCCTCGACGAGCTGCTTGGCAAGAAACAGGGCCGTTGACCCGGTGGAGCAGTTGTTGTTCACGTTGTAGATCGGAACGCCCGTCAGGCCCAGCTCATAGACCGCACGCTCTCCGCAGGTCGAGTCGCCGTAGCAGTAGCCGGCGGCCACCTGCTTGATCTCCGTGTAAGGGATTCCGGCGTCTTCGAGCGCCTTGGTTCCCGATTCCTTGACCATCTGGGGATAGTCGAAGTTCGGGCGGCTGCCCGGCTTTTCGAACTTGGTCATGCCGACGCCGACCACGAATACTTTCTTGCCCATGATTCTGTTTCTCCTTGGTGGGTTCCGGTGGCGCGCCCCTCCCCCCTCATGGGGAGGCTGCACCCCGAAATTGACTGGCGAGTCAACTAGCTGATTGGCCTGTCAGTGGCAAACCGGTTTGGGGGAAACGGAAAATGGGGCCGGGACGGGGCCAGAGCCCGTTATTTCTTCCCGCCGCCCCTGCTGGGGGTAGCGGGTGCGGCCGGGGGAGAAGGCGAGGGTGCCGAGACAGCGGCATCATACTCACGGATGATCTGGTCGGTTATGTCCACGGAGGGGGTCTTGTACGGTATCAGGTGCTGGCCCGACTCGAGCACGAGGTCATAACCCTTTTTCCGGGCATAGTCGGCCGCCACGGCCTTGATGTCCAGGGCCAGATCCGAGGCAAGACGTCCTTCCTGGCGCTGGAGTTCCTCGGAGATATCCTCTGCCTTTCGCTGCAGGTCGCGAACCCGCCGCTCGGCGTCGGCGCGGTGCTTTTCGAACTGCGCGGCCGTCACGGCCTTCTGCTTCTCGGCGAGCTGGCGGTTCAGCGTGTCCACTTCCTTGCGGTACGATTCAACCTCGGCGACCCGGGCGCGGACGCTCTTGAGGAACTCCTCGCGCCTCTGCCGGCCGCGAACCGACTGGTTGATGACCTTCTGGATGTCCACCAGCGCCAGTTCATGATCCTTGCGGGCCGGGGCCTGCGCGGACGTTTGCGAATGAGCCGGAAGGCAGAAGACCACGGCCAGCAGGATCGCGGCAATCTGGAAAACGGTGGCTGGTTTCATACCCATGCTGACCGGGTTGCCTACCCAAAGGCTTCGCCCGGTGCAACCTTTTCAGATCGCGCCCTTCTCCAGCGCTTCGCGATGCCGGGGATGGGCGATGGCGATCAGGGCCCGGCGGCGGTCTTCCAGATTGAGGCCCTTCAGGTTCGCTGCGCCGTGCTCAGTCACGACATGGTGGGCGAGATACCGGGGTATGGTGACGGGTGTTCCTTCGGGGAGGCGGGTCACGATGCGGCTCAACTCCCCGTTTTTCCCGGCCGTGGAGGGCAGTCCGATCACGCCCTTGCCGCCCGGTGAAAGCGACGCGCCGGTGAGAAAATCAAAAGCTCCGCCCACGGACGACACCTGCCTGCCGCCGATCCATTCGGCATTCACCTGCCCGGTGAGGTCCACCTGGATTGCGGAATTCACACTGACGAACTTCGGCCGGCGAGCGATCTCCAGCGGGTTGTGGACGATCTCCGACGACCGGAGAGCGATCTGTCTGTTTTGGTGAACGAAACCGTACAGGGCGCGGGAGCCCATGATTTCGCCCAGTTCATGGCATCCCGGCATTACCGGGTTGAACCTCGCGTTGGCGGCCCCTGACCTGATGAGATCAATGCCGGCATCGACCAGCAGGGAGTGTAGGGCGAGATCCCTGTGGTCCTTCAGGAATCCCATCAGTGCTTCGGGGACACCGCCGACGCCTACCTGCACTGTGGAGCCATCCTCCACCAGCGCGGCAATATGGCGGCCGATGGCGGCTTCCTCCGGTGTCCCCTTTGCCTTGGAATACTCCAGCACCGGAGTTTCCGCACGGCAGGAGATGTCGATGTCGGCCTCTGTCAGAAACCCCTCCGGCCCCGGTGTCTGGGGGCAGAGGGGGTTTATCTGTGCGATGACGAGCGGAGCCTTTTTCGCCAGCGGCCAGGGGTAGCTCGACGAAACTCCCAGAAAATACCTGCCGCCGGGGTCCGGTTCCGATACCTGCACCAGAATGGCATCTGCCGCCTGCGCTCCACCGGGGGCAAACTCCGTCAGCATGTCGAAGTAGCGGATCGGGGCATAGTGGGCCCGGCCTTCGGCCTCCAGCGCCCTGGCTTTGGGTGTGTAGTGGTACGTCGTCCACCGGAACGGGAGTTCCGGATCGAGCCACCGGGCATCGCTCACCGTGTAGCCGCCCTGGATGTGAATCCCCTCGAGTCTGTCTGCATTTCGGACCAGTGCGTCCACGAGAGCGGCCGGTTCGCCGCATCCGGGCGGCAGGAGCACCCGTGCGCCCCTGGGGAGGGAAAGCACCGCATCGTCGGGGGTGGGAAGAACTTTCATCCGGAATCCGGGTGTATCCGGTCCGGCCGGGAACGGAAAGGAGGCGAAAACTCCTGAATGATTTCGATGTCTGCCGGTAATAGGATGCCTTCCGTGGATGTTTCATCCCGGGTCTCGGTGTCTGCCGGAATGCGGCGGCTGGCCGTAGTTGTCCTCATTCTGGCGGGGACGATGGTCCGGTTCTGGCCGGCAGCGGAAGACTGGCAGCGGCCCGCCGGCATGTGGCGGCAGAATCATTACGTTGACTGCGCGCTGACGTACGCACGGGACGGCCTGTTTCATGACGGCCTTGTGCCGCGGGCTGCGCGGCGTAACCTGGCTATCCCTGACTACTACGTTAACCAGCCCCCGCTTTATCCGATGCTGATGGCCGGGCTCTTCAGGCTGCTGGGTGAAAACTACTGGGGCTCCCGTCTTCCGGATCTTGCCGCGTCACTGCTGGTTCTGGTCTGCCTCTGGCGGCTGGCGGCTGGCGGCGCGGGGAGAAAAGGAGTTTCCGGGCGTCTCGTTGCTGGTTCTCGCATTGGGAGGATTTCTACCGGGACTGGTGCTGACGGCCCGTGTGGCGGATCTCGTCGCAGCGCCGTCAACACTGGCTGGGCTGGCTATCATTATGGCCTATGTCCGGTACCGGGAGCGGCCGGACGGGCGCAGGCTCGGAGTGCTGGCCGGGGTGGCATCTCTGGGCCTGTGTCTCTGCTGGCCGGCGCTGATAACCCTTGCGACGGTGACTGTGCACTGGATTTTTTGGGGTGCCGGACTGCCGAACCGGCGGCGGGCGATTGTGCTGGTGTGGACGCCGGTTATGGCCTTCTTTGGGTGGCTGGCGTTTGTCTACATGGCGCCCGAAGGCGGCCTGTTCGGCCTTGCCCGGTTCGTGCGCCAAGTGCTTTACCATTCGGGGGGATCCTCGGCTGTAGAACTGCACGGTGTCCTGGAGAATCCTGCAGCCACGGCATTCAAGCACTGGCGCTGGATGGCGACCGCTCCGGTCATGGTGCTCTCGGTTGGCGGCCTGCTGGGCCGGGATGGCGGAAACGGGACGACCGGAATCTTCAGCGTGTACCGCCTGCTGTTTGCGGCTGCCGCCCTGCACACGGTCCTCTATTTTGGCGCCGTACCGGTGCACTGGTTCATCCTCACTCCGATGATCGCGGCGATGGCGTTCGGGGCCGCCGTGACGCTGGCCTGGGCTGGGCGACGGTATCCGGCCACTGGGCTGGCACCAGTTCTCGCGGCCGTTGTTCTCTCGGTGGCCGGAATCCTAGGGGTCTACTGGCGGCTGGCCGCAGAGGAAAGGTTCTACGATCCGGTGAACGCCTACTACAGGTCGGTTCGCGCAGAACTGGCGTGGCGGATTGATGAAATGCCTGGCAGTGGCAGGGTTACTGTCGGCACGAATCTCTGGACGCCTCGCCATTTCGGGGATGACGTTTCGCCGCGGCTTCGGCTGGTTCGGGTGACACGGCCAGACCTGCTTCCGTATTTTAGCCTGGACGCCTATTTCGCCGCGGTTCTTCCAGACGGACGGGATCTCACGCCAGCAGGTCTTTCACCGGTCTTTTCCGATGAGGTGCTTGCACTGACGGGCCACCCGCCGCTTGCTACCGATGAGGGGTTCCGGTGGATACGGTTGCAGCCGGAACCACCGGCTGCCAGTGAAACGCTGCCGCCGCTCGAAATCGACCTGCTTCTGGATGAGTCGTTCGAAGTGCGGGTCCGGCCTGGCATCTCGCTGCCAGATACGGTTGTCGGGCTTCTGGAAGCCGCGATGCCTGCGCATGAGTTCATCGAATGGCTGCCGGACCGGATCGAAGTATCTGCCGGACCGGAAGAGGTCCGCTTCGTCTACCGTGAGCGGTATCCGGGGGAACTCCGGCAGTTTGATGGCTGGAAACGGTTCAGCCGGTGGCTTGGCGGTTACGGGACCATACCGGTCCGTGGCAGGCTGGTGGTTCCTGATGGCCGGGCCGCACTGTTTTACTGCCCGTTTCCCGGCCGCACACTGACCTCCTGCCGGATGGAAGAAGAGGATAGGGCGCTCGGAAAGTAACTATCTGTAATTCATGAGGAAACAGGCACTGCTGGTTTCCATCTGAATTCCTTTGTTACCGGCTATCTTTACTTCCCCGGCACGGCGGACTAACACCGCGCGCAGCTAAAATCTGGACCACTGGCCTTCCCTCGGCCGGTTGGCCCCTAAACGCGGCGCCCGTTGACGAGGCTGCCGTTTCGGAGGGCAGACAGCAGTGTCGCTCGAAAAGACCCAGAAAACAGAAGTCATTGGTAAGTACCGCAAGCACGGCACCGACACCGGTTCGGCGGAAGTGCAGGTCGCGCTCCTGACCGAGCGGATCAACAGTCTCCAGTCGCACTTCGAGGCTCACAAGAAGGACCACAGCAGCCGGCGCGGACTCCTGAAACTGGTCGGCCAGCGGCGGCGGCTCCTGGACTACCTGAAGCGCACCGACTTCGAACGGTACAAGAAGCTCATCGGCTCGCTCGACCTGCGCAAGTAGGAAGAGCGGGGCCGCTGGCGCGCGGCCATCCGCTCCGTGCGCATCCTGTGACCCCGGCTCCGTTTGGGCCCGGGGTCTCGGTGTTTGAAAAGAGTTGAAACAGAGGCAGCAACAAAAACGAAAGGGAAATAAAGCGTAATTTACCCATGAACAAGAAAACCGTTTCCGTCGATCTGGGCGGCCGTCCGCTCTCCATCGAAACCGGCTGGGTTGCCAAACAGGCATCCGGGGCCGTCATTATCCGCTATGGCGAGACCGTGGTCCTTGTGCCCGCCGTCTCGCTCACCACGGCGAAGGAGGGCACCGACTTCTTCCCTCTCACCGTCAACTACACCGAGAAGTTCTACGCAGGCGGGCGCATTCCCGGCGGCTACTTCAAGCGGGAGGCCCGGCCCACTGACCGTGAAACCCTGATCTCGCGGCTCATCGACCGGCCCATCCGGCCGCTGTTCCCCGAAGGCTATCACTTTGATACCCAGCTCATGCCGACCGTGCTGTCGGTGGATCCGGACAACGAGGCTGCCGGTGCGGCCATGATCGGCGCCTCGGCGGCGCTCATGGTGTCGGATGCCCCATTTCACGGGCCAATCGGAGGATGCCGGGTAGGGCGTGTCGCGGGCCAGTACATCATCAACCCGACTGTGCAGCAGAAGGCGGAGTCCGACATCGACATCTTCCTTGCCGCTTCGCGTGAAGCCGTGGTGATGGTCGAGGCAGGCGCAAAGGAAGTGTCCGAGGAAGACATGATCCGCGCCATTGAGTTCGGCCACAAGGCGCTGCTGCCGGTGCTCGACATGCAGGAAAAGCTGGCGAAAGAGATTGGCATCGCCAAGCGCACGTTCGACGCCCCGGCCCCGGACGCCGCGCTCGTCAGGAAAGTACGCGATTACGCCACGGAGCCGGTGAGGAAGGCGTTCGCCATCCGCGACAAGCAGGACCGTTACGCCGCGCTGGACGAGGCGAAGAAGGGCCTGAAGGCGCTGTTCACCGAGGAAGAACTCGAGAAGCATGGTGCCCTGATCAGCGGGGAGCTTGAAAATCTCAAGAGCGACCTCATGCGGGCCTCCATCCTGAACGACAAGGTCCGTATCGACGGCCGCGGCCTGGAGAACATCCGGGATATCACCTGCGAAGTCGGCTGGCTGCCGCGCGTGCACGGATCGGCGCTGTTCACCCGCGGCGAGACGCAGGCCATCGTCACGGCCACGCTCGGCACCGAAATGGACGAACAGCGGATTGACCAGTACGACGGCATGTTCCGCAAGCGTTTTCTCCTGCACTACAACTTTCCGCCCTATTCGGTGGGTGAAACGAGCTTCCGCCTTGCCCCCGGCCGCCGGGAAATCGGCCACGGTGCCCTGGCGGAACGTTCGCTGGAATCTGTCATGCCAACGTACGAGGAGTTTCCCTACATCGTCCGGGTGGTGTCGGAGGTTACCGAATCGAACGGATCGTCATCCATGGCGACCATCTGCGGCGGCACGCTGTCGATGATGGACGCGGGTGTTCCGCTCAAGGCGCCGGTAGCGGGAATCGCCATGGGACTCATCATGGACACCGCCACGAAGCGTTATGCCATTCTCTCGGATATTCTCGGTGACGAAGATCATCTGGGAGACATGGATTTCAAGGTGGGTGGCACGACCAAGGGTATCACGGCGCTCCAGATGGACCTCAAGGTCACGGGTATTACCACGGACATCATGCGCGAGGCGCTGGAGCAGGCCCGCAGGGGCCGGCTCCACATCCTGGAAAAGATGGCTGCCGCGATAGACAAGCCGCGCTCGGAACTGTCGAAATATGCGCCGCGCATCACCTCGATTCATATCCCGTCGGACCGGATCCGGGACGTGATCGGGCCGGGCGGAAAGGTGATCCGGGAGATCACTGCGCGCTCGGGAGCGACCATCAATATCGACGATTCCGGCCGCATCGACATCGCCTCCACCGACCAGGCCAAGACCGACGCCGCGATCCAGATGATCCGAGATCTCACCCGCGAGGCGGAAATCGGATACCTGTACATGGGCAAGGTGAGACGGGTGACCGATTTCGGCGCATTCGTCGAGATCCTCCCCGGCAAGGATGGACTCGTGCATATTTCCCATCTTGCCAAGAACCGGGTCGAGCGAGTCGAGGACGTGGTGCAGGAAGGCGATGAAATCCTCGTCAAGGTTCTCGATGTCGAAGCCGGAACGGGCAAGGTGCGCCTCTCTCACAAGGAAGTGGCCCACCTCGATCCTACTACCGTTGACTATACGAAGCCGGCTCCGCCCCCGCCTGATGATCTCTATGAAGGCGTGAGCGAGGAGGACCGGCAGGGCGGCGGTGAGCGGCGTGGTGACCGCGGTGGACGTGGCGACAGGGGTGGCCGCGGTTCTTACGGCGGTGGTGGCAGGGACCGTGGCGGTCGCGGTCGCCGTTAAGCGGCTCCGGCCGACGGCTGCTCTTCCGGTCTATTCCACTCCGGACGCGGCCGGCGCCGACCTCGCCGCTGATCTGGACAACCCGCTCGTGCTGGAACCGGGGCGGCGCGCCCTGGTTCCCACGGGGCTCGCCATCGCACTTCCTCGCGGGTACGAGGCCCAGGTCCGGCCCAGGTCCGGACTGGCCATCAAGAACGGTATTACCTGTCTCAATTCGCCCGGGACTATCGATGCCGATTACCGGGGCGAGCTGAAAGTGATTCTCGCCAACCTGGGACAGGAACCGTTCACGATAGAACCTGGCATGCGTATCGCACAGATGGTGGTGGCCCCGGTCGCGCAGGCCCGTTTCCGGGAAACGGACGAGCTGGATGCTACCCGGCGCGGTCACGGCGGATTCGGTTCGACCGGGACGGCCACGAAGCGGAAAGCATCCCGTCCCCGCGCCAGACCGAAGGGGTGACGGGGCGGGATGGTGCCTGATGACCAGATCCTCCCGCTGCCTCTTTTTCGCCGCTGCGGCGCTGCTTTTGATTTCTGCAGTTCTCGTCTGGAAGTTCCCGCTTGCCAATGCCTTTCACTATGAGCTGGCGATCCTGTCTGCAGTGCTGGTGTTTGGTTTTTCGGCTGGCGCCGGGATGGCCGCCGGAGTTCCCGTCCGCCCGCTGGCCTGGTGGACTTCTGCCTTTGCCCTTGTGCCGCTGATTCCGGCGCAGGTTGAGCAGTGGACCGTGCAGCCCTGCAGCCAGCCGCCGGGATTCCTCTTCTACTTTCTCCATGTTGTCCCTGCCGCGATATGCGGATCCGGGGCGGGACTTTTTTCCCGCCGGTGGCAACGTGTGAAGTGGCGCGTATTTCTTGTGCTGTCACTCGTGGCGGCTGCCTCCAGTTATGTCCTCTGGACGTTGTACAGGGATGCCCCGGTCCGGTTCCACCATCCACTGTTCGGGATGTGGCCCGGATCCATTTACGACGAACAGGTGGATGTGATTCCTCCGCTGTTCTGGGGCCGTCTGGAGGGATTTCTGGCCGGGCTCGCGCTCTGGATGGCCGGACTCGGAAAGCCACGGGCTGCCGGCATGGCCGCCATGGCGGGCTTCTCGCTGTTCCTTCTGGCGCCGTTCACGGGGACGAGGGTTACCCATGCCCGGCTCAGGACAGAATTTGCCCCCGTAGCGCGAACGAAGTCGGCGGCGATCTATTTCCATCCGCAGGTTTCTACACCGGAGCAGGAGCGAATCACCGGTCTCGTGGACGAAGCGATGAGGCATATTCTCCCCCGGCTCGGGATTGAAACCGCTCCGCAGGTGGAGCTTTTCGTCTTCCCGTCAGCGGATGAACGGTACCGCTACACCGGCGCCCGCCAGACGACCTATACAAAACCCTGGCTCGGCACGGCCTACCTAGAGCCAAAGTCGCTTGCCGGCCTGCGGGGCGAACGGCTTCTGGAACATGAGCTGGTTCATCTGGTGACGGCCGGATGGGGCCCGGTGCTGGGACTTCCGTGGAATATCGCGCTGCTGGAGGGAACCGCTGTGGCGCTTGTGCCGCCTGCCGGGTACCGGCTTCCGGCGCTTTCGCGGGTTATTGTGGAAAACCGGCCGCAACTGGATCTGGAGCAATTTCTCCAGTTTGCGGGTTTCTGGCGGGAGAGCGCAGCCGCTGCCTATCCGGTGGCCGGGGCGTTCGTGGAGTGGCTGCTCGAGTCCAGGGGGCCTGGCACCCTGGAGCGTCTCTGGCGTCTCGGTCCAGGCGCGCCGCCGCCGGAAGGGTCATGGACTGATCTCGCGGCGGAGTTTCGCGCCTATCTCGAAACCGTCGAGCCGGTCGAGGCGGAAAAAGCGGCGGGAAAGGTTCTCGCCCGCAGAAAGTCGGTATTCGAAAAACGCTGCCCGCATGATTTGGGCATCGCAGGCAGCGAATAACCCTCAGTCACCGAGATAGGCTGCCTTTACCCGGGCACTTGAGGCCAGCTCGCTGCTCGGTCCGGAAAGGACGATCTCCCCTGTTTCGAGCACATGGGCGTGCGAGGCGGTTTCGAGCGCCATCCGGGCATTCTGTTCCACCAGCAGAACAGTGGTGCCGCTTCGGCTGATCTCCCGGATCGTTTCAAAGATTGTCCGAACGACGAGCGGCGCAAGTCCCAGTGAAGGCTCATCCAGCAGCAGCAGTCGCGGCCGGGCCATCAGCGCCCGGGCGATGGCAAGCATCTGCTGCTCGCCGCCCGAAAGCGTGCCGGCATTCTGCCTGTACCGTTCATTCAGCACGGGAAAAAGCGTGAGCATCCGTCCGATATCGTCCGCGATGCCGTCCTTCCGCAGGTAGGCGCCAAGCTGGAGGTTTTCCTGCACCGTGAGGTTTGCGAAGATGGCCCGGCCTTCCGGCACGAGCGACAGGCCTCTGGAGACAGCCTGATGTGCCTTGAGTCCGGTGATCTCCTCACCCGCGAACCGGACTGATCCGGAAGAGGGTTTAAGCAGGCCGGCGATGGCGGAGAGCAGGGTCGTTTTCCCTGCACCGTTGGCGCCGATCAGGGTGACGATCGACCCTTCTTCGACTGAAAAATCCACTCCCCGGATCGCCCGGATGGCGCCGTACGAAACATGAAGTCCGCTGATCTCCAGCAGGCTCACAGGCTCTTCTCTCCCAGTTCCCGCCGGGCCTCGGTCATTTCCGCGGGCGGCACGTCCGGTCCAAGGTAAGCCTCGATCACCTTGGGATTGGCGCGGATATCGTCCGGAGTGCCATCGGCAATCCTGATGCCATGATCCATGACCGTAATATGCTCAGAAAGCCCCATGACGAACCGCATGTCGTGCTCGATGAGCAGGATGGTCAGCCTGTGGCGCTCCTTGAGCCTCCGGATCAGGGCCGCCAGTTCCTGCTTTTCAGCCGGGTTCATGCCGGCGGCCGGTTCATCGAGCAGAAGAAGTCTTGGACCGGTCGCCAGAGCCCTGGCCAGCTCGAGCCGTCGCTGCTGGCCATAGGGCAAACTCCCGGCGGCGGAATGTGCCCACGGTGCGAGGCCGGTTTCCTCCAGCACCAGTTCCGCCCGTTTGCGGAACTCGCCTTCCTCGGCGTGGAAATGGCGGCCACGCCGGATGGCCCCCAGTAGCCCGTACCCCAGAGCCGGAACATACGCGGCGCGGATGTTGTCCAGCACGCTGAGATCACGAAACAGGCGTATGTTCTGGAACGTGCGGGCGATGCCGAGCCGTGCGCGTGCGGAAGGATCCAGTCCCTTGAGCGGTTTGGCGTCGAAGC
Source organism: Deltaproteobacteria bacterium (assembly GCA_026129095.1). Lineage (NCBI taxonomy): Bacteria > Pseudomonadati > Myxococcota > Myxococcia > Deltaproteobacteria bacterium. The sequence goes on along the minus strand of JAHCIT010000002.1, from coordinate 367,816 downwards.
GGATGCCGCCCTCGGTTGGCTCGTAAATGCCGGTGATGAGGTTGAAGGCTGTCGTTTTTCCGGCGCCATTGGGTCCGATCAGGGCGGCCAGTGAATCGGTTTCAACGGCAAGGTCGAGGGACGAGACGGCCCGGATGCCGCCGAACCGGATCCCGGCACCCGACAGCTCCAGCAGGCTCATGAAGCGCCTCCCTGCCTGCGGCTGCGCCACCAGCTGGTGATTTCCCATCGTCCCAGAAGCCCCTGCGGCCGGAACAGCATCATAACGATGAGCAAGAGGGCGTAGATGATGAGCCGCCACTCCGGAGCCTGGAGTGGAGTGCTCCGGAGGCCCTCCAGAAGAAGCGTCAGCAGCACGGCGGCCGAAACGGCGCCGGTAAAGGATCCGAGGCCTCCCAGTACGACCATCACGACGATCTCGATGCTTCTCAGGAACTGGAACGAGTCGGGATGCACCAGCGTCTGGGTAAAACCCATCATGGCGCCAGCGACACCGGCGAAGAAGCTTCCAATCACGAATGCCTCGATCCGCGTCCGGGTGGTGGAAATGCCGATGCTTCGGGCGGCCACTTCATCCTCGCGGACCGTGAAGTACGAAAGTCCACGGTTCGAATGGACCAGCCGGTAGAGGAATATGATACCGAGAATCGTCACCGACAGCACCGGAAACAGACGGTCGTCCACCAGGTACCGGACTGGTACCGACAGCCCGCGCGCACCGCCGAGCTTCTCGGTGTTGACGATCAGAACCCGGATGATCTCCCCAAAGCCCAGGGTGGCAATGGCGAGGTAGTCACCCCGGAGCCTCAAGGTCGGTACGCCGACGATGAGGCTGGCCACCACGGCGAGCAGGCCTCCGGCGGCGAGAATACCCGTGTACACGAGCGTCGCCCCGAGTCCTCCCGCCATATCCCACAGTACAGGCAGCACACCGTCCCGGCCGAAATGGGCGAGAGTGCCGGCGGTAAGGAATGCGCCGCAGGCCATGAAACCTGCGTGTCCGATGGAAAACAGTCCGGTGACGCCATTGACCAGGTTCAGTGATGCCGCCAAGAGTGCATTGATCGCCGACGTGACAATGAGAAGCCGGACATAGGGCGAGAGCCCGTCCAGCAGATAGCGGTCGGCGGCAAACAGCGCCGCCAGCAGGACTGCCAGGGCGAGCCCGCTCGCCGGATCAAACCTTTTCAGGCTGTTCGTTTCCAAGGATTCCGCCCGGCCGGTAAATCAGTATGAATATCAGAAGCACGAACGCGATGGCGTCGCGCAGATTGGACGATATGTAACCAGTGACGAAAGTCTCGGCCAGCCCCATGATGAGGCCGCCCAGTGCCGCGCCGGGGAGCGACCCGATTCCGCCCAGAACGGCCGCCACGAAGCTCTTCAGGCCGGGCATGAGCCCCATGAGCGGATCGATCTTCGGCAGGAACATTCCATAGAGGATGCTGGCGGCGGCGGCCATCACCGCCCCGATCACGAAGGTCGCGGCGATCACCCGGTCCACGTCTATTCCCATGAGGCTTGCGGCCTTCGGGTTGAACGAGGTGGCCCGGATGGCCCGCCCGAGGCGGGTCCGGTGGATGAACAGCTCCAGTGCCGCGACCAGAATGAGGCCGGTGAGGATGACGATGGCCTGCAGATTCGAAACGACGACAGTTCCCATCGTCAGGAGCGGCCTCGATTCGATCATCGTGGGAAACACCTTGGGGTTCGCACCGAACACCATCTGGCCGGCGTTCTGGAGCAGCAGCGAGACACCGATGGCGGTGATCAGGGCCGAGAGCCGGGGAGCCGAGCGGAGGGGCCGGTAGGCGATCCGTTCGATAAGAAGCGCCAGCAGCGCGCAGACAAGGGCAGAGGCAAGAAACAGGACGGCCATGACCGTGAAGGGTGACCAGGCCGCCATCAGTTCAGGCCGTGAGGCATGCACGTAAAAGGCCGTCATGGCGCCGGCCATGAATACCTCGCCGTGGGCGAAATTGATCAGCTTCAGTACGCCGTAGACCATCGTGTAGCCCAGCGCGAGCAGGACATAGATGCTTCCCCATGCGAGGCCGTTGACGAGCTGCTGAAGAAAAAGTTCCATTCGCCCCCGCCGGAGAATCAGTCCGGACTGACCGATTTATGGTAGACGAATTTTCCGCCCCTGATCTGGAGAACGATGAGCGGCTTGCGCGCATTCCGCTTCTCATCCATCGAGATGACGCCCGAGATACCGGGGTAATCCCTCGTCGCGGCCAGTGCGTCGCGGATTTTCGCCGGATCGGTGGAGCCGCTCCGCTCGATGGCGCTGTAGAGCATTCCGGCAGCGTCATAGCCCAGCACGGCCATGGCATCAGGGACCTCGCCGTATTTTACCTTGAACCGGGAGATGAACTCCTGGATGGCGGGGCTGGGATCGTCGGAAGCGTAGTGGTTGGAAAAATAGAAGCCCTCAACCGCCTCGCCGCCGATTTCCACCGTCTTGGTTGAATCCCACCCGTCGCCGCCAAGCATCGGAACGGTGAGGCCGAGTTCTCTCGCCTGCCGCGCAATCAGGCCCACCTCGTTGTAGTAGCCTGGCAGGAATACGAATTCGGGCTTTGCTTCGCGGATCTGGGTGAGCTGCGCACGGAACTCGATATCCTTCTCGGCATAACTCGTTTCAATGACGATCTGGCCGCCCAGTTCCCTGAACTTCTGCATGAAAAACGTCTTCAGCCCGACGGAGTAGTCGTTGCGGACATCGAACAGCACGGCCGCTTTCCGCAGGCCGAGATCCTCGTAGGCGAACTTGGCCATAGCCGATCCCTGGAAGGGATCGATGAAGCAGGCGCGGAAAACGTAGTCCCCGGTTTCGGTCACGGCAGGGTTGGTGGAAGCGGGCGAGACCATCGGCACCCGGTAACGCTGGGCCTCGGGGGCCACGGCGAGGGAACGGGATGAGGCCACCTCTCCGAGCAGGGCAATGACCTTGCTTTCGTTAATGAGCCGGAGCGCAGTGAGACGGGCCTCTTCGGGCTTGGACTGGTTATCCAGGGTGATGAGCTCGATCTTCTTGCCCAGGAGACCGCCCCGGGCGTTCCACTCCTCGGTGGCCATCCGGCTGCCCCGGCTGGAGGAGATCCCGAAGGTCGCTGTGGCTCCGGTCAGCGAGGCATATTCGCCGATCCGGATCGTCGCCGGTTCTTGCTGGCCGCCTTTCTGGCAACCCGGCTGGAAGGCCAGCACCAGGCCTGTGCAAATGAGCGGCAGAGCCAGTTTTCGCTTGCTCATGGTTGGTCCCCCGGAGCGTTTTTTGATGGGGCGGCCGCCAGTTACTGGCCGGCGGCCCGCAGAAACACGAGGCTGAAACCTAACTGTATCGGGCCGGGTAATAAAGAGGGGGAAAGCGGCGTCTGCTAGTGAATGGCCGGGGTTCCGGGGCGGGGCGGCTCGCCGGGGCCTGACGCCGGAGCTGCCGCACCATTTCCGCCAGGACTCAGGACGAACCGGCTGAGTTCCTCGCGCAGGGTATTGGACAGTTTCTGGAGTGTCAGGATGGACTCATTCAGCGTGCTGGCTTCGCCGGCATAGATTTCCGACACCCGGACGATTTCGGTCACGAGTTTCTGGACTTCATCGCAGGTGGCGGTTTCCTGGTTCTGTGCCTCGCTGATGTAGTGGATCATCTCGGTGATGTTTTTCATCGCGCCGACGATCTGGGCCGAATGGTGCCGGTGCTCGCCGAGCAGGGCCGACACGGCAGAAGCCACATCGCGCATCTCGACCGTGGCGTTCGATATCCGGCCGGTTCCGTGCGTCTGCTCCTGCGTGGCGCGTGAAATCTGGCTCACCATCGCGGCCACTTCGTCGAACGCCCGGCTCACGTTGCTGGCCTCGGCCGACTGCTCGTTGGTGGTGGTGACGATCAGCTTGACCATGGCCGCCGACTGCTCGGCCGAGGCGGCGATCTCCTTGAGCGCGGCACCTGCGTCATGCGAAAGCGACAGGCCCCGGCCGATAGCCTCTGAACCCTGTTCGACCGCCTTGATCGCCTTCTGCGACTCGCTCTGGAGGGTTTCGATCCGCCGCTCGATGTCGCGGGTATTGGTTGCCGTCGAGTTAGCGAGCGACAGGATTTCGTTTGCCACTACGGAGAAGCCCTTGCCGTGCTCGCCGGCCTGGGCGGCGATGATCGAGGCGTTCAGGGAGAGCAGGTTCGTCCGGTCGGCGATGTCGCGGATGACGCCCAGAATGTTGCCGATGTCGCTTGCCGATTCGTGCAGCGACTCGATGACGTGCTGCATCTGCGTAAAGGATGTGCGGATCGTCTCGATGCCGGCGATCATGTCGTCTACCGACTTGGTGCCGGTCCTGGCATGGCGGGCTGTCTGGCGGGCCAGTTCATCCGTGGACTTGGCATTTGCTTCCACCTTGGAGATAAGGCCGTTCAGTTTTTCCAGCGCATTGGTCGAATCGGACGAGATACCCTTCAGGCGTCCTACCGACCCGCCGACCTGTTCGATGGACCTGAGCATCTCCTCGATGGCGGTGCTCGTTTCCTCGACCGACTCGGAAAGTTTCACGACGTTCTGGTTGATGGTCGTCACCTGGAGGGACATCTGGCTGACCGAGCTGGAGCTTTCCTCGGCCGATTCGTTGAGTACCGACACGTTCTCGCCGATCGACCGGATCGAGTTGTGGAGCAGGTCCAGGTGCTGCGAGGCTTCCCGGACACTGACGATCTGGCTCGACCCGCCCTTTGAGACCCGGTCGGCGACTGCGCTGATCTGGCCGATCACCTGGTCAACCTCGTCGGCCGAACGCCCGACACGCCGGAGCGTGTGCTGGATAGTGCCCAGCATGCTGGAGAAGCTCTTGCCCAGGCTGCCGATCTCGTCTTCGGAGAGCACCTGAAGCTCGCGGGTGAGATCGCCGTCGGCAACGCTTGCGGCGATGTCATTCATCCGGCCCACCGGCGTCGTGAAATCGGTTGCGCCAAGCAGCGACACCTGCAGTCCCACGATGACCATGACTACGATGACGAACAGCGCTATCCAGGCTGTCCGGTCGAGGCTTCGCTCAATATCATCGAACAGGTAAAAAGTGACCACATAATGACCGGTCCAGTTGTCCGTTTTGAGGTCGCGGACACGGACGGCGACGAGCATGTCGAGCGTCTGGCGGTCCTCGATCCAGTCGCCGGGCCGGGTTTCGAGGTTTTCGTCCGCCTTGAGCACGGCCGTCATTTTCTGGCTGAGGCCGCGCGGAAGGCGCCGTGGATCGCCGAACAGGAAGCTGCCGTTCCGGTCGACGAGAAACAGCGGCTGGTTGGTGGCCCGGTCCATCGTGTCAATGAGCCGGCGGGCCTCGTCAATGCGGAACGTGTCATAGTCCATTCCGGCAAACAGTCCGGATTCGCCCAGCGTGCCCGAGACACTGAATGCCGATGCCGTCAGGAGGTCGCGGCCGACTTCCACGGTTCGGCCCTGGAGGTTCCAGATGCTCAGGTACCGGGTAGTGAAGAAGAACGCGACCAGTGATGCCACCAGCAGGACAAGGATGGATCCGGCGATCTTGCGCTGCATCGTAACCAGCCGGATCTTTTCGGGGTAATACGGCTCATCCAGCAGGCCGGATATCTTGTCGTAGTCGTAGGCGACCATCATCCGGAAGAAGAAATACTGGTAAGGGGCGAGGAGCAGGCCCTCGCACGCGACTCCGATGGCGATGAACCGGACAAGCGGCGCCGGGAGTTCCGCGAAGTGGCTGAAGCCCAGGTACCAGAGGCCGGCGGCAAAAAACCAGACAAAGAGGGAAATCAGGGTTTCGGTAATGGGGAACCGGGACAGTTCGTCGATCGCCTGGTGAACCAGCTCGGTTGATGGCGTCTGGCGGCGCCGGACCAGTTCTGTGAGCCGTGTATTGTGGCGGAGCAGCCACTGGTAGTTGACGACAAGCAGGAGCAGTGTCGTGGTGATGGCCGAAAAGGCGCCCATGCCGTACAGGCCGGTCCGGTTGATGGTGCTCAGGTAGACATCAAACCGCTCGGAAACCGACAGGTATACGAGAAGGTACAGGAATCCGACGGCGATTGTGGCCGCCATGACGCACAGGCCCCAAGCCCGCAAGGGCAGTGAAACCGCCTCGTTGGTGCGGACGAAAAACGGCGCTACCCAGCGGAGCTGGCGTTGCCACTCCTGTTTCAGTTCCGCTGCGGTCTTGAGGCCCTTCATGAATCCCTGTCCTGCCGGTCTACTCGGCCTGCTGGTATTCTTCCGGAATCTTCAGCCGGTCGCCGCAGTTCCGGCATGTGCGGCGCGTGACCTCGTTGCGGGTTCCGCACTTGCCGCATATAACTTTCGGAATCTCGTCCACATCGTCATCAATGACGAACGACGGATCGGGCGCGGTTTCCCGCTGGAACTCGTGGCGAAGGTCCAGCTCCGGTTCCTCTCCGCCATCTGCCAGATTGACTGCGATGGCCGTATCGGCCTGCACGGGTTTGACTGGCAGATCGTCTCCAAGCCAGTCGGGAAGCGGAGCTGCCGGGGCAGGCGCCGGTACTGGCGGTTCTGGCTCCGCATCCAGTTCGACCATCTCGAGGTCCGAAGCTGTATCCATCTCGACCATCTCCAGATCGTCACTGGCTCCGCCGGATGCCGGTGCAGCGTCTGGTCGCCGGCTGTCGATTTCCGCGACAAGTGCGTCCAGATCAATGTCGCCACCGATCACGGTCTCATCGTTGTCATCCGGTTGCCTGTCCGCCATGCCGATCCCTGTCCCGCCACGCTAGCCGATCCGGATGCCCTGTAACATCTCCAGCAGGGCGCTTTCGAGGGCCGTGTGGGTGTCCCGTGGCGCTGCTGCCAGGAAGAATATCCAGTGTTCCTTTGCCGCCACCGCGCACAGCGATACCCGGTAGGACTGCCGCTGGTATTTGACTGTGTAGACACCGAGCCGGCCGGGGCCGAGGGCCGTCAGGATCTGCCGGCCGCTCTCGTTCACATGAAGCAGCCGGCCGAATGCCCGCCGCGCATAGGAATCCAGCCGGCGCTCGAGCCCATCGTGCGTGACCTGGCTTCCCGGGTCATCCCGGTTCTGGTAGCGGATCCGGATCGCTCCTTGTGTCGGGGTATTCTGGAGTTCAAATCCGGTCCCGTCGTCCGGCCAGCGGAACAGCCGGGGCTCGCGCTCGACCATCCAGGTCCGGTTTTCAGACAGCGCGGCCGCCCCACCCGGGACCGGCACCCGTATGAGAAAATCGGGGCCCAGAGGGAAGAATGCGGGGTCTTCTGCTTCGGAAGGCACAGCAGCCGGGGATATCCCCGGCCGGGCAATGACCGGTTTTGGCTTGCGGATGCCGGATGCCCGTGGAGCGGAAGCGCGCCTGGCAGGCCGGGTTGCGGGGTCCAGCGCTGCTTCGGGGTTCTGCTTCAGGTGAGTGAACTCCTCGGAGCTGAGTCCGGTGCGTTCGTCGCCGTCGAAATAGACCACCCGGTCCGGCACGCTGTCGAAATCGTCATCGATGATTTTGAAGGAGAGATGCCCGTTGGAATAGAAAACAACGAGGTCCGGCTTGCCGTCATGGTTGTTGTCCGCCTCGGTCCGGGCCATGCGGCCATTGGGGTTCAGGTATTCCCAGAAGTCCGGCTTGCCGTCGTGATTGCGGTCATAGGCGATCTCGGTCACGATGCCGTCTACAAAGACCGCCCACTTGTCCGGCCGTTTATCCCCGTTTTTATCGAATGAGACTATTCTTGTGCCCTTTTCCGGGGCGTTTTCGGGCTCATTGGCATGGAGCTGGAGGGCCGCCGGGGCACAAATGGCTGCACATGCGCACAGTGTGACCAGAACAGTGGAAGGAATGCCGGTGCGGCGAGCACCCCCAGGAGATCGGAAAAGCTTCATAATTCCAATGGATTGTAAACGCACAGTCCGGATCATGGAAGCGCTCTTTTTGACCGGTATCCCCCTGTTTTCCAGATCGGGACCGCCTCACAAAGTTTTACCGGAGTTTTGGTCCGTTGATACACAGGTTTGGTTGCGCTTTATCCAGCAATTTCATAGATTTACTGCATCTCATGCGCTGGGTTCCGACACCGGATGCACGGCTGTTTCGTGCTGTCTTGCGAGTGCGCTTACTGATGGCGGCGCTGGCCTGCGCCATTCTTGCCGCAGGCTGCAATTCGCGGGTTTCGCTCCTGGACAGCGACGGTGACGGGGTGCCGAATGCCTTTGATGCCTTCCCGTTCGATCCGAACGAATGGTACGACAACGATGGAGACGGTATTGGCGACAATGCCGACCCTGACGATGACAATGACGGCGTGGCCGACATCCTTGACGGGCCGCTGATCAACGCCGCGCTGGTGCAGAAACTCCAGCGTATCGATGCCCGGCGGGATAATTATCCGGTCTTCAGGGGTAACCGGGTCATAGACGTCACGGAACTGGACCAGCGGCTCACCGATTCGTTCGTTTCCAGGCTGGCCGGGAACAACATGTTCCTGTTCCAGTTCGACCCGACACAGAAAAGTGATTTCTTCCCGATTACAGCATCCGCCCCGGACAGTGCGGCGCTTTCCGGGCAGATGGAGATCGGCAACCTGATCGGTGACGAGCTCGACATCTCGTTCCAGATGGCCGACACGAATGAAAACGGGATACCCGATATACTCGAAGCGGACATTGATAACGATGGTGTGCCGGATTTTCTGGACGCCTTTCCGCGTGACAAGACCGAGTGGAGTGACACCGACGGCGACGGAGTGGGCGACAACGCCGACTGCAACGATGACGGTCCCGGCGGCAAGGCCGTGGGCCTCACTCCCTGCATTCCTGATGCGGAGGACCCGGATCCTGATACCCGGCCGGTCATTCTGCTCCGGTTCGATGATTCCCTGATTGTCCGGTGTCCCATTGACGGCAACCAGGACGGCATGGTGGATGACCTGGGTGTTAATCCGGCCAACGATCCTTCCAGTTCCGGTTTTGTGGAAATCTCGACCGGGATTGACGGCACGGCGCTTGTTATCAATCCGGCGACAATCTGCGATGACCTGCTCCCGCTGGGTGATCTCGATGGTGATGGAACACCGAACCGCGACGATCCGGATATCGATGGTGACGGCATTCCGAACGAACTGGACCGGGATTTCGTCCGGGACGGCATTTCCGATCCTGTCGATATCGACCGTGCGCTCCCCGAGCGGCCTGACTTCTACTGCCCGAGCGCCCTTGGCCGCTGTGACCTCGTTCCCGATTCGATCGATGACGACTGGGACAACGACGGCTGCCCGAACATCCGGCCGAACGGCGATCCGCGGGTGATACCGGACTGCCCGTTGTCCGGCGACCGGTTTCCCAACGATCCAGGCGAGACGATCGACACCGACGGTGACGGCATCGGTGACAATGCCGATCCCTGCCCGTCCGACCCGTTGAACCAGTGCGGGCTTCTGCACCCGGATGCCGATTTTGATGGCGACGGTATCCCGAACCGCGACGATCCGGATATCGACGGCGACGGCGTGCCGAACGAGCAGGACCGGTTTCCGTACGATCCACTGGAGGCGTTCGACAACGATCTGGACGGCATCGGCGACAACGCGGATCCTGACGACGACAACGACGGTATTCCGGATGTGCTGGAAGGGTTCCCTCCGCTGGTTCAGGCTCTGCTGTCTGCCGGAACGCCGGTCACTGCCGAGGAACTCAGGGTTGAGCTAAACAATGCCTGTGCGGCCCCTGTTCCGGTCTGCAAACTGGGAACGCACCCTTTTGCTCCCGATTCGGACCTGGATGGAGAAACCGACGGTGCCGAATGGGACCGGCTCAGCCAGTTCGCCGGTTGCCGCGTGTTTGTCGATCCGGGCTGCTTGATTCCGCAGGTCGTTGTCCCTTTTTCGGGCGAGCGCACATACCCGCTGCTGGATCCCGATACCGACGGCGACGGCATTCTGGACGGGTCGGACCAGAGCCCGTACGGAGGCAATTCAGGGCTTCCGGATTCCGACGGCGACGGCCTGATTGACGTGATCGAGGAGTGCGGTGGTGCGGGACAACCCGACTGTCTCCCAACGGCGCCGGTGCCCTATGGCACTTCGCCTACACGATCCGACACCGACGGTGACGGGCTGCCGGACGCGAATGAAGTGGCTATCGACGTGGACCACAACGGCAGCTTCAGCGACGTGAATGACCTCCGGTTTATTTTCTTCCAGCAGGTGTTCGCCTTTGCCGACACGGCCGAGGATATCTGTTTCAATGATCCGGGGAACTGCACTCCAGAGCACGAGGCCTGCCGTGGGCTGCTGCCGCCCGTCTGTGTGGGCGAGGCCCGCGCCGGGCGCATGTGCCCGGCGCTCCGGATCCCCTGCACACGCTCCTACCAGATAGCCCGTTTCGACCCGACGAATCCGGACCCGCCGCTTCCCGCACCGCCCACAATGCTCAATCCGATGCTCGCCGACACGGACGGGGACGGGATATCCGATGGAGACGAGCTGCGCGGATGGAATGTGGCTGGTATTGTTTTCCGTACTGATCCGCTGCTGGAAGATACCGACGGCGACAGCTGGCCGGACGATATCGACAACTGCCCCACGATTCCGAACCTGAATCAGGCCGACTCGGACTGGGATGGCGTTGGTGATGCCTGTGATCCGGCATTCACGCTGCTTCCGCTCACTTCCCGCGATTTCGATCTGGACGGGCTTACCGACAACCAGGAGATCCAGCCGCGGCCGATGGATCCGCCCTCGCTGTCGCGCCCGTATCCTTCCAGCCCGGCGCTTCAGGATACTGATGGGGACGGCGTCATCGACTATCTGGATATCTGTCCGCTCTACTATGCTCCGAATCCCTTCCTAGATGACGCCGACCAGGACGGCATTCTGGACAGTGTTGATGGCTGCAAATGTGAACCGGGGCCGGGGCCCTGCGCGCTTCCGGTGATCGATCCGGCCGATACCGACGGCGACGGCGTGCCTGATGTTATCGAGAATTTCGGCCTGAGGCCTGGCGGCTTCCAGACCGATCCGAACGTGCCTGATTCCGACTGCGACGGGATCATCGATTCGGCGGACAACTGCCCCTGCACGGCCAACCCGGACCAGATCGATTCCGATGGCAACGGCATCGGGAGCGCCTGCGAGGCCTTCTTTGGCGAGACCTGCAAGGTTTCTGCCTGTACGCCGTAAGGGTGTTTTCGATTGACCGCCGCCGGACGGGTAAGGTAGTCCCGTCCTCCGGAAAGGCCGTTGATTCCGTGACTTCCAGGACAAAGCTGACGTACCGGGCGGCTGGCGTGGATGTCGAGGCCGGGGACCGGCTTGTAGACCGCATCGCGCCGCTGGCCCGCCGGACCCGCATCGCCGGAACGATGGGCGGGCTCGGGGGATTTGGCGGACTGTTCCGGCTGCCGAAGGGGTACCGCGAGCCGGTGCTCGTCTCGGGCACCGATGGTGTTGGCACCAAGCTCAGGCTGGCTTTCGATCTGAAGCGGCATGGCTCGGTTGGAATCGATCTGGTGGCGATGTGCGTGAACGATGTGCTGGTGCAGGGTGCCCGCCCGCTGTTTTTCCTCGACTATTTCGCCACCGGAAAACTGGATGTCGGCACGGCCGAGCAGGTTATTTCTGGCATTGCACGGGGCTGCCTTGAGGGGCAATGCACCCTCCTCGGCGGTGAAACCGCCGAGATGCCGGGTTTTTACAAACCGGGGGAGTACGACCTCGCTGGCTTTGTGGTCGGCGTGGCCGAGCGCAAAAGGCTTGTAACCGGCCAGCGGATCCGGCCGGGGGACGAGATTATCGCCCTCGCTTCCTCAGGTGTCCATTCAAACGGATACTCGCTGGTCCGCCGGATCGTCGCCGACCGGAAACTCGACCTGCGCCGGACGTATGCTCCGCTCCGGCGGCCTCTCGGTGAAGCACTGATCGAGCCGACGCGCATTTACGTGAAGACGGTGCTGCCGCTGCTCTCCCGCTTTGACATCCGTGGCATGGCGCACATCACCGGAGGCGGACTGCCTGGGAACCTGCCGCGCCAGTTCCCCGCTTCCGTGAGGCCCGTGATTGACCGCAGCTCGTGGTCGTTGCCGCCGGTTTTCCAGGTGTTGCAGAATGCCGGGGACATCGACGATGCGGAAATGCTGGCCACGTTCAACTGCGGCGTGGGCTACTGCCTTGTGGTAAGAAAAGGGCAGGGAAGCGCCCTGGTCCGGTCGCTCCGGGGCCGCCGGGAACGGGCATGGATCATCGGGACGGTGGAGCGGCGGCCCCGCGGGAAAGAGGATTTCATCCTATGCTAGAGGGAAAACTGAAGGTGGCCATCATGGCTAGCGGCTATGGGTCCAATTTCCAGGCGATCCAGGATTCAAGCGTCCTGAAGGAAATCGGCGTTCAGATCGTCTGTCTGGTCACGAACAATCCCCAGGCATTTGTCATCGAACGGGCCCGGCGTGTCGGCATTCCGGTCGAGATCGCCGAGCACAAGGCATTTCCCACGCGGGAGGCCTACGACCAGGAACTGCTCTCCCGGCTGGACAAATACCAGCCCGACCTCATCTGTCTCGCCGGGTTCATGCGCGTACTCTCGCCCGTGTTCCTGCGTGCGTACGCCCGCCGGATCATCAACATCCATCCGTCCCTGCTGCCGGCTTTTCCGGGCATACGGATCCATGAGCAGGTGATCGATTACGGGGTCCGCTATTCGGGCTGCACGGTTCACTTCGTTGATGAAGGCGTCGACACTGGACCGATCATTCTCCAGGCGACAGTGCCCGTCTACGACGACGATACCCCTGAATCGCTGGCTACCCGCGTTCATGAGGAAGAGTACCGGATTTATCCGGAAGCCGTCCGGCTTTTTGCCCAGAAACGGCTTGTGATCGACGGACGCCGGGTGAAGATACTCACACCGCAGCGGGCCTGAACGGTTCTCAGGGTGTGACGCGGTAAATCCGGATCAGCCGGTCGGCGCCCCCGGCAGCAAGTTTCGTCGCATCCCCTGAAAATGCGAGCGCATGGATTGGACCCGTGCGGATTTCCGTCCGGATGGGTGCTTTTCCCGTATCGGGCTTCCAGGTCCACAGCCCTCCGTCATAGGTTCCCCAGGCGAGCTGTTTCCCGTCGGGGGAAACAGCCGCCGCTGTTGCGGCCGCCCGGCCGCCCTGAAACCGGCGCAGGCTTTTCCGGGTTGCGATGTCCCATAGCTCGACGCTCCCGTCACTGGCCGCTGTGAAGAACTGGCTGCCGTCTGCCGTGAAGGCCGCCGCATTTACGATCGCAGCGGGTTTCAGGGCAGTCTGTTCCTCTCCCGTGGAACTCTCGATCAGCCGGATCACCGGGCTTGAGCAGGTGCGATCATGATTGACGGCATCACAGCCGGCGGCGAGCAGAATGTTTCCGGATGGCGAGAACCTGAGCTCCGTGATCCGCTCGCGTGGTCCAGCCGGCTGGCCATGCGGCCGCCAGGTGGGTGGCTGAAGCAGGGTGATATCGGGTTGCAGGCACTCGCTTCCGGTCCGTTGGCCGCATGCCACCAGGGCGGCATGCCTGAGGCCGGACGATACCACCAGCCGGTCGAATGACTGCGCGAATCCGTCCAGCACAGACAGGCGGTCGCCGCCGGGCATCTTCCACCGGATGATCTGCCAGCGTGAGGGCTCGAAGGCCGCCTCCTCGGCGCAGCCGCCAGCCACAAGCTCGCCAAGATCCGCGCTGGCCGAAATGCCGGTCAGCCGGACTCCCATCGCCTTCTGCGACCAGAGCGGCTCGTTTGCGCCCGTGTCCCAGTAAGCCACCCATCCGGCCGAGTCGGATGAAACAATCCGTGAGCCTGTTTCGTCGAGGATCAGTTCCTGGATGGCGCCGGTGTGATGCCGGAGCACCTGTGCTGTTTCCAGTGGAGAAGCCGCTGCACGGGCAGCGGACATGAACAAAAGAAGCGACGTACAAACAACGAACGGTCTTTGCATCATTCCCAAGCGTAGCGAAAGCCAGAGGGGTTCGCATCCGGTCATTTACCGAACAGGAGTTCGTCCGGAAATGGACGCCGGGGTTGACCTCGCCCGATGGGCTCGTAAGGCTTGGACTCAGGGACCGTTGGAGCATTGACCGAGGAGCCGGATGGCGGATCGTCTGACCATGTTCGTTGAGAGGCGGCGCGCCAAGCGCCACCGGCTGTCGTTTCCCATCCGGCACCGGCCGGTGGGGCAGATGAGCGGCGAGGCCGACGATTTCCTTCTGGAATACGGCCGCGATTTTTCCTCGTCTGGGATATTCCTGGAAACCTCCCATCCGCTTGCCGTTGGCACCAAGCTGGAGCTGGTGTTCCGGCTGCCGCCCGAGTTGTCAGAGGGCCAGAAGGCCCAGCACGTGAAGGTGCTGGGGGAAGTTGTCTGGACTTCTACCGGTGATGAAACGACCGGGCCCGGCGGATCCGGCATGGGTGTTCATTTCGTGGATGCCGATGAAGACTGCCTGAAGCTGCTCGAAAAGATCGTCAAGAAGATCGCCGTGTTTCCGGGAGGTTCCGCTCCGGAACCGCACTGACGGGCTTCCATCGATAGCCCGGCCTGTTGCGTCCGGCCTCTGGCTACGGTTTGCCGGCGGACTCCAGCGAGCGGTTATAGCCGGACAGCAGGGTCAGGTACATCCGGGCCACTGGCGTGGAGATCGAATGCTTTTCGCCGTTCCTGATGATCGGGCCTGAAATGGCGTCGATCTCCACGGGCTTGCCGGCGCGCCGGTCCGAGAGCATGGATGTCGGCACCGTCTTGATCGTTGCCGTGCCAGCGAGGTGCCGGTCGGCATCCGCATCCGTGAGCGGGAGATCGAGGGCCTGCGCCACGCGGATGCATTCGATCATGCCGTCGCGGGCGAGCTGGCGTGTGTCGGGATTGGTGATGACGTCGGTGGCCAGCAGGTTGGTGAGCGCCGTCAGGGGATTCAGTCCCGCGTTCCAGACGAGCTTTCGCCACTTGTCCAGCCGGATATTGGCCGAAATGCTGGTTGGTATCTTTGCCCGGTTGAACAGATCCCGGATCGCTTCCAGCTTCCCGGCTGTCCCGCTGCCCGACATCCCGATGTCGCCCGCCGTCACAAGCCCCGACCCGTAGTGGCGGACCTTGCCGGGGCCTTCCAGCAGGGCGCTCACGTAACAGGTACCGCCAAGGATCTGCGCCCCGGGACAGACTTTCTTCAGCTTTTCCTCCGCCTCGACCCCGTTCTGCAGCGGGAGTATCCAGGTCGTGGGACCGCAGAGCGAGGCAAGCGCCGGAAGCAGCTCCGCATCCTGGGTCGTCTTGATGCAGTAGAGAACGAGGTCGAGTGGTCCGGCAAGCTCGGAAAGTTCCCGCGCCGGGGAGCGCACTGTCTCGGTCCGGTTTTCGCCAGTGAGTTCGAGCTGGAGGCCGCCGGCATTGATGGCTGCCTTGTGTGCGCCACGGGCGACGAAAGTCACGTCTGCACCGGCGAGTGCCAGCCGCCCGCCGTAGTATCCGCCCACTCCGCCTGATCCAACCACGGTGATTTTCATGGGCGGATATCTACCGTCTCTGGTGGACGGGGGCCAGCAAAGACCGGCATGGATAATAAACAAATTAAGACATTACTATTCTTATTGACAGGCTCCTGTCTTGTGCAGGATAGTGATGCGGGTGTCATTTTGGGGAGGGCAGGGACAATGCGGGAGATGATGGGGAGCGGGGGAATACGGCTTCTGGTGCTCGCACTGATGCTGGCGGTTGCCGGCGAGGCGCACGCCCGCCGGCAGGAAAACAACCTGTCAGTCATTCCGGCCGTCCTGAATGGCGCGGCCCTGAAGCCGCTCCTGGGGATCTCGGTCACCCAGTTATCCGCATTCAGGTGCAACGAGGCGGGCAGGCTGACGCCGCTCACGTTCCAGGTAGACGAGATCAATGCGGCTGGCCGGTATGTGCCGAACTTCGGGTCCGGTATCGCACGGGACGACAGTCCCGGGATCATTGATGAAAATGACGAGATCGTGACGATGCTTCGCGACTGGGGCACGGACTGTCCCGCCGCGCTGCTGTCATCGGTCCGGGGAACAGTGATCCGGTCAGAAACCCGGGTGCACTATCTGGACGCACCGGCCGTTATGTATTTCCTGATCGCCGAGCGGGGTCTTGCGCCGGACGAATTTATGGTCAGGTATGAACCGGCAGCGGACCGGATCACCAGCAGTTCGCTCACGCTGGCGTGGGACTCGGCGCATCCGGCAATCCTGAACGAGATGAAAACCCGTGATCTCCGGGGGCGCGAGACCGAGAATATCCTGGACCGGCTCAAGTTCCGCTTCCAGGCGAAGACCATCGGCAACCTGCTGACACTGACGGTGACCGAAAACGACATCGAGGCACGGCTGCTCGGGGTCCGTGCCGGTCCCGTACGGGTTATCCGGGAGCTGAGGACGGTCGCAACCCCGGTTCCAGGCTTCCCGATCGAAGCCGCCATTACCTGCCTGCACTACGACCGGATGCTGGTCGTGACGGGCCTCTATGACTTTCCCAAGATGGCGGCGATGTTCACCGCCTCCATGGACATGACGGTCACGATGGACTTCCAGAGCCTGAAAGGGCTGACCGTTTCAACGCAGCAGGTTCCGAAGGGTACTGTGGTTGACGGGAAGATGCTGGACAGCGACCGCTCGCTCTCGATGGGCAGCGAACCCTGGTACATGGCCAACGGGCTTGGGCTCAACCTGATCGGCGTGGTGGAGGTTGATCCTGAGATGCGCGGCCAGTCGTCGGCGCTGTTCATCGATTCGGAGATATCCACCCGTCCGCCTGAACGGGTTCCCGGCGGCCTGCCGGAACTAGGATACCAGTTCCTCGGCTGGGAAAACCTGAAGGCCCGCAAATACATCGTCCGGGGACTGGCAATCGCCCTTCCGGGTTTTCCCGAGGGAGGCGGCAGCGGATTCTACCGTGCATTCAACGCGCCTGTGAATATCCAGACTTCCGCGCTGAAGGCGGACGAACCGGTGCTTTCGCGCAACTAGCAGGGGCAGTCCGCTTTTCAGTGCTTTGCTTCATCCCCTCCGGAAGGCGGGATCCAGGGGGGAAGGTCTGACAGCCGCGTGTTTTCAAGGATGCGGTTGAAGGCCTCGTTTGCCTCGCTCCAGCGGCTGAATATCGACAGGGTCATGGGGCGGGCGTCGGCATGCCCGTTATCATCATCCCCATCGTCGCCTGCACCCTGCCCTGCTTCGATAATCATCCTGAAAGTGATGCTGCCGGTATCTCGGGCGAGCCGGTAACCGCCCGCCGCACCGGGAAATGACTTGAGAATCCCGGCTCGCTGCAGATCCTTGAGGATTTTTGCCAGGAAGTTCCGCGGAATGTGCTCTTTGGAGGCAATCTCGGTGATCGAGGCGAGCTTTCCGGCCGGTAGACTCGCCAGGTACAGGGTAGCTCGAATGGCGTATTCGCCGTGTCGGGTCAGTCTCACAATCGCTCTCCGCGGGCCCGTGATGCTGGAAGGATCCGGGAGCTGGGGGTGCAGTATTCCTGCCTGAAAACCGGTTCCCATTTCCGTGTCCTCCACATGACCAAGTTCAGCCCGGTCTCTGGAGTCCACGGTAGAGCGGTTCCGGGACGCGGAAACTGACCTCGGTCAGTGGATGGCGATTATTCCGCGGCCCATATGACAACTGTCAGATCTGGTTTCCGGGCGGAAGCTTCCGGATACCACCCAGAAGGCCTTCGAGAGCCTTCAGTCGGGCACCCAGCCCGGAACCCCACAGCATCCGGACCGCACTCTTGAACAGTCCGGCGTGCTGGGGGGAGTAGCGGAACCAGAACGGTTCCTTCAGGAAGTGCGTCCGGTTCACATGGATGTGATGTGGCTCGCACATCTCCTTGAGACCGAGTGCCCCGTGGGTGCGGCCGATGCCGGACTCCTTGGGTCCGCCCCAGGGGGTCTGGGGAACCGCATAGGTATAGACGTTGGCATTGACCATTACCGTGCCCGCCTCGATGCGCGAAGCGAGCATCCGCGCCCTGTCGAGATCTTTCGACCAGATGCTGGCCGTGAGACCGACGGTTGAGTCGTTGGCGAGACGGACCACCTCCTCCTCGTCATGAAACTTCATGACGGGCAATAACGGACCGAAGGTTTCGGCACTAACACACTCGAACCGGTGATCGACGCTGGCGAGTACCGTCGGCTGGAAAAACCACCCCTTGTGCTCTGGATGGCGCTGGCCCCCCGTGAGGATCTCCGCACCCATTTCCCGTGCGTCACGCACCTGCCGCTCGGCCCGTTCCAGTCCCTCCAGCGTGCACATGGGGCCCACGTCATTGTCCTGGGCCGGAAGTGACGGCCCCTGCCGGAGCTGTTTCGTTTTCTCGACCACCTTGTCCAGAAACGGCTGGTAGATGCTTTCGTGTATGTAGAGCCGTTCCACCGATGCGCAGACCTGTCCGGAATTGGTGAACGCTCCCCAGACGGCCGCACTCGATGCAACCTCGATGTTGGCATCCCTGCAAACGATCATCGGTGCCTTGCCGCCGAGTTCGAGACAGACGGGAGTCAGCCGGCCGGCTGCCGCTGCCATGATCTTCTTGCCGGTCGGGACTGATCCTGTGAAGCAGATGAGATTCACGCCCGCTTCGACCAGCGCGGCTCCGGTGCTGCCATCGCCCGACATGGCCTGAACCACGTCCCTGGGGAGTCCGGCCTCGTTGAAGGCGCGGGCCACCCATTCGCCGGTGACGGGCGTGTATTCCGACGGCTTCAGGACGACGGTGTTGCCTGCCATCAGGGCCATCGCCGTCTGGCCAGCCGGTATATTGAACGGAAAATTCCACGGCGCGATGATCCCGATGACACCACGGGGCTGCCACTCGATGTAGGAAAGCCGTCCGGTCCACTTCCAGTCGAGGGCAATTTCCTCGGGCCGGAGTATCTCGGCGGCATCGCTGAGCAGCCAGCTGACAAGATCCACGAACGGCATCACGTCGGCCGAAATCGCCTCGACCAGCGGCTTGCCGTTTTCCCTGGAGATCGTCTCGGCGATCTCGTCCATGTGGGCCACTACCCAGGCCTGTACGTTTTTCAGGTGCCGGGCCCGCTGGGCGAATGTCGTCGCACTCCATGTGGCGGCGGCTTCGCGGGCGCGGCCTACGGCTTCACCCACCTGCGCGCCGGTGGCGATGTCCAGTTCGGCGATGGTTTCGAGGGTGGCCGGATCGACTGACCGCAGTTTCCCGCGCTGCTTTGCCTCGGCAAGTATCTCCCTGGATGCACCCATGACTCTCCGCCCTCTGCTGACTTGTGGTTGTTCCGTGAAACCGGGAAGAGGGTAACCCGCATCCGGCTGGCGGGCCAGCGGCCCCGGTGGTAGGCTTTCCCGCCTATGGCGATAGACTGGAACAGGGCGCAGGACGAAGTGGTGGAGCACCTCCGGAATCTCATCCGGATCAATACGGTGAACCCGCCCGGCAACGAGCTGGCCGCTGCCCGCTATGTGGCCAGTGTGCTGGAATCAGAGGGAATCCGGCCGGAAATCATCGAATCGGCGCCGGAACGGGCGAATCTCGTTGCCACGCTCCCCGGCACCGGCCGGCACGGAAAGCCGCTGATGCTGTCGGCCCATCTCGATGTTGTGGCGGTGGACCCGGAGATGTGGACCCACGATCCGTTTGGTGGCGAAATCCACGACGGGTTCATCTGGGGCCGCGGCGCCATCGACATGAAAAACATGGCTGCCATGCAGCTCATGGTGATGCTGCTCCTCAAGCGCGAGGGGGTGAGGATCGGGCGCGACCTGAAGCTTGTCTGCGTTGCCGACGAGGAGGCCGGTTCCGAGCTGGGCTCGGACTTCCTGGTGCAGAAGCATCCGGAGAAGATCGATGCCGAATACTGCATCACCGAGGTGGGCGGTTTCACGATGCATCTGGACCGGGGGACCATCTACCCGATTCAGGTGTCCGAAAAGGGCATCTGCTGGATGCGCCTTCACGCCCGGGGCGAGCCGGGGCATGGCTCCATGCCCCATTCCCACATGGCAACGGTGAAGCTCGCCGCGGCCGTGGCGAAACTGGGGGCGGTCCGGCTTCCGCAGCACAACACCCCTGTGGTGGAGAACTTCATCCGGACGGTGGCTGACTTCACGAAGTTTCCGGGCAGTGCCGTGCTGCCTCAGCTACTGAACCGCAGACTGGGCGGGGCGGTCCTCAATATCGTGGGCCGGCAGGATCCGTGGCAGGCGGCGGCGCTGGGGGCAATGCTGCGCAACACCGTCGCGCCGACGATCTACGAGGGCGGCAAGAAGATCAACGTGATTCCGTCGCATGCATCGATTGATCTCGATGGCCGGCTCATCCCCGGCCAGACGGCTGATGACCTCATTGCCGAGATCAAGTCGGTGATTGGCGATGACTACGAGATCGAGGTGCTCAAGTACGCTCCGGGTGACGTGTTCCCGCAGGGCACTGCGCTGTACAATGCGATCGTCAGCACACTGAAGCGCGCCGATCCCGGGGCCCTGCCGGTGCCCTACATGATCACCGGTTTTACCGATGCCTTCTGCTACAACCGGCTTGGAATCAAGTGCTACGGCTTCACGCCGGTCCGGATGCCGCCGGGGCTCGTTTTCTCCCGGCTCTACCACGGACATGACGAGCGCATCCCGGTGGAAGGGCTCGGCTGGGGCACGAGGGTGCTCTATGACCTGGTGGCCGGTTTCCTCGCCGACAGCTGAAAGATCGCCGCCTTGCCCGGAATCATTCCGCTGAAAGAGCCATTCGACCTGGACCACCGGCTCCAGCCAGTGGTGCCTGAAATCCGTAAGTTCAGGACCAGGAAGGCCCTGCTCGCCAGCGGGTTGTGGAAGGCACATGGCCTGGAGCTGGAGCGCGTGGCGGATGGAATTGAATACTGGCTGAACCCCGAGCCGGTGAGGCGGCCTTCGCGGCCTTTCGTCCGGGTGGCCGCGTGGAATATCGAAAGAGGCAAGCGTTTGGAGGCGGTTTTCGGCGGCCTTGGCCACGAACTGCTGCAGTCGGCTGACGTTTTAATACTGAACGAAGCTGATATCGGGATGGCCCGCTCCGGGCAGAGGAATATCGCCCGTCTGGCCGCCGAGCGGATGGGGATGCACTACGTCTTTGGAAATCACTACCTCTGCCTCGACCGGGGAAACCCCCGTGACACCCTGATGCTGGGAAAGGACGGGACGGTGATTGGTGCAAGGGGCAACCTGCCGGACGAGGAAAACAGCCTCGGCCTTCATGGCAATGCAATCCTCACCCATTTCCCCGTTCTGTGCGCCGAAAACCTTCCGCTCCACGAGACCAAGGACAAGTTCAGAAGCTCAGAAAAACGGTTCGGAGTAAAGAAGGCTCTCTGGGCTGACATTGGAACCCCGCACGGTCCGCTGACCGTGGGCGCCGTCCATCTGGACTCGATGGCTTCGCCGGCGCGGAGGGCCCGCCAGCTGGATGACCTGCTCTCAAGGCTCAACGGGGTCCGCGCCGGAAAACCGGTGATCGTGGGCGGCGACTGGAATACCAGCACCTATGATCTCCAGTCGCCGCTCCATCTGGCATGGAACCTGCTGAAAAAGTTCCTGCGCGGCGGGTTTGCCCATGCAGTGCCGAGCTACATGACCCCGTATGAAATCTATGACCGCGAGATCTTCGAGACGGCCGTCCGGAACGGATTCGCATGGCGGGAGTTCAACAATCTGGCGCAGAGCACGAGCCTGTACGATGTGGATGACCCCGAAGCCGCCAATATCGTCCGCGACCAGGTGGGCCTGATTGGCGTGAAGCTGCTCCGCTGGAGGCTGGCACCGTGGAACGGAAAGGCGCCGTTGAAGGTGGACTGGTTTTCCGGCCGCAACCTGTCGCCGGCCGGTCCGGAGCCGGCCTCCGGGGCCCTCGCGCCGCTCGTTCTTGAACGGTTCCGTCCCGGCGGACGCAAGGCGTCCGATCACGATCCGGTCATTGCTGATATCCGGTGGTAGGGCGTCAGCCCGGCGGCATGCCGCCGTCCCTGTCCTGGGTTCCCTGCCGGGCAGTCGGAACGAGGCAGAAGGACAGGTACTCCTCGGCGGCAAGCTGGTCTACCCGTGCGGCCCTGATGGCCCACGCGCAGGCGGCCATGTAGTTCTGCTGGCGGGCATGAAGCTGGGAGAGTGCCAGCATGGATGTGGCATCGTCCGGATCTGCCTCGGCGAGCTCCTGGAAAATCCGGAAACCCCCGGCCAGATCTCCGGTCTGGATCATCAGGGCCGCCAGTTCCCTGCGGATGGCGGGATCTCCGGCAGACAGGTGGGCCAGCTGCTCCACATGCTCCCGGGCGCGTTTCAGATCGACCTGGTCGTGTGAGTAGATAAGTGCAAGGTAGCGGTGGGCGACGATTTCATTGGGTGACAGCCGCAGGGCCCGCTCGAAGTGTTCGCGGGCCAAGTGCGAATCTCCCTCGGCATAGGCCAGCGTCCCCATCCGGACGATGGCCGGGACGAAATCGGGGTTGTGGACGAGCGCGTCCTCCAGCATGGCACGGGCCCGCTCCGGCTGGCCGCGCTGCTCGGCGATCATGGCAAGATTCATCCGGGCCTCGACACTGTTGGGCTGCAGCAGGAGCACGTTCCGGTTCAGGATGTCCCAGGCGTTGTCAAACTGGTTCATCTGCCTGAGGGCCTCGGCCGCGTTGACGAATCCGGGCACGTTCTTTGGATCGAGCTCAAAGAGCCGGGAGAAGGCGGTGACTGCGGAATGGGGATCGCCGGCCTCAAGATACGCGGTGCCGAGGTTTCGCCAGGGCCGGGGCTTGAATTGCGCCCGGTTCGCCGCATTTTTCCAGACGGATACGTCGGAACTCCAGATGAATCCCATCCGCAGGGAAAACAGGGTCAGCAGGACAATGACCGCTGGAACGGCGAGCTGCCACCGCCGGAGCTGCCGTGGATTGCCGCTCCGGCGGGCTTCGCGGATGCGCCGGTAGACAAACACGGCTGCGATAAGGGAAAGCCCCATCGAGGGGACGTACATCCGCCGCTCGACGAACAGGTCGGTGATCGGAATGATGCTGGTCGTGGGCGCCAGTCCCAGGAAAAACAGGAACAGTCCGAAGGTGTAGAGGGGTTCTTCCCGCCGCCAGCGCCAGGCCAGGCGCATCAGCGAAATGATAACGGTCAGTGCAATGGCAAACCGGATGGTGAAGAGGCTCTCCACCGGGGTGAAGTCGTGGTCCAGGGACTGTCCGTAGGGGACAAACCACAGCCAGATATAATTGATGACGGCCCAGGCGTTTGTCGCCAGGGTCTCGTCCACTGGCCGGTCGGTGTCGGGGTTTCCGGGTGTTCCGAACACGACCGCCCGGGCCACGACCAGGCCGATCCCCAGCAGCACGGGCAGCCCGAGTCCCCATTTGATCTTCTGGAAGCTCTGCGGGGCCTTCTCGAACGCCAGCAACCAGACGCCGAGGACCAGAACCGGGAAGATGATCGCCGACTCCTTGGTGAAGATCGCCCAGACGAGCATCAGCATCGAAAGGCCGTACGTCACGAACGCGAGAACAAGACCCTTTGGTTTCGACGCATCGGTGATGAAAGTGATGCAGTAAAGCAGAACTCCAGTCAGCATGAACAGGGCGGAGAGCACATCGGCCCGTCCGGCGACGTAGGCCACCGGCTCGCTCATGATCGGATGCACCAGGAAGATGCCGGTTGATACCGCCGTGACGAATGCCTGTTCCCTCGCTGACCGTCCCAGCCGGACCAGTACCCATCCGATCAGCAGGGCCCAGACGACCGCCGTCTGGATGTGGTTGATGATATTCATGGCGTGCATCAGTTCGGCCGAGATACTGCCACCGGCAAGCCGGATGTCGTTCTTGAACGACTGGTACAGCCGCCACCGGAACCAGTTCTGCTGGGAATACTGGGAGAGGTACTGCTCTTTCACGAGATGGGGGTTTTCCGTGATGAGCGAGGCGTCATCGAAGTGGAACCCGCCGAATACGGCCGGCAGCATGGCAACGGAAACCATGATCGAGAATATTGCGATCGGGGCGGCAACGAGCCCCAGCCACTCGAACCGGGTGAGCCGGGCCCTGGGGGCCGGAGGCGTATGGTCTGGCGCTGTATCCACGGATGGAGAGGGGATTCTACGGGCTTGGCCGCCGCAAATCCATGCCGCGTATCACGCCAATGGCGGCCCCTGTTGACCTTTTGCCGGACACGGCCCTACAACGCCCGGCAGGATGGCCGGGTGGTTTTCATCGACAAGGCGCGTTTTGCTGGCGGCGGGACTGCTGGCTGTCAATGCCTGTGGCGGGGGAGGGGGCAGCCGGGAGCCGCTTTTCCAGTTCATTTCCCCCTTTGATGATGGCGACGATGGTATCCGGCAGGGCGACGCCCGGGCCACCATTACGACCAATAACGGTGCCCAGCCGCTCCTGTTCATCCAGGGACGGGTGCTGAACGGCGTTGACAACAATATCGTCAGTTACCGGCTGGTAAATGGAATCGGGACGCTTCCCCTCGCCGGAGCCTATCCGCTGGTGGTCGGGGCGGGCGGCGCGTTTGATCTGGTGCTCGCCGATCCCCTGCGGCACGCCCTTTCGCCGATGGAGCCCGAGGCGGACAACGTGTTCACCTTCAGTGCCACGAACGAGTTTTCCCCCGTCGGACCTGACGGAGTGCCGGTTCCGTCTGAAGGGCGCGTTACCCTCGCCGTCCGCAACGGAGTCCGGTTCACCTCGCCCGTTTATGCGGCCCGTGACGGAGGCGTGATAGACACCGCCTGCGCCTTCAATGCCACTACCGGTATCACGGGTTCGTTCGGAACACCGTCGGAGATTGCCGGCAACGCCACGCTGTACCGCGTCGATGAGGCTGATCTGGCGGCACCCATAGATCCCGCGAATCCGCCGGGAACGGCCGCCCCCTTTTCGTTCAATGGGTCTACCGGCGATTTCACGATTACTTTCGATTCCGGCGAACTGGCCGCCGCCGGTTTTACCGCGGGCCAGTCGGGTGACAACAACTTTTTCATCGTGTTCGACTCGTCCGACCCGGACCAGCTTCCTGCGCCGGGTCTCGTTGCCACGTTGCCCTTCCTTGCCTGCGACGTAACTCCGTGAGCGGATCCGGGGATTTTACCACCCGTGAACCTCTCGCCCGGTTCCGGGTGCCGGAATCGCTCGATGGCGAGCGGCTGGACCGGGCGCTGGCCGCTGCAGTGCCGGGCCTGAGCCGTGGCCGGGCCCGCAAGCTGGCTGAGGCGGGCTCTGTTTTCGTGGACCGCGTCCGTGTCCGGATCTGCTCGCGAGCGGTTCGGGCCAGTCAGGAAATCGTCTGCTACGAGCTGGCTCCGGTGGTGAGCGAGACGCCAGCAGTGGTTCTGGAAACAGGAGATTTCATCATTCTGGACAAGCCGGCGGGAATGCCGGTGGAGCCGACACGTTCCGGCGTCTCCGGCACCGTATCCGGCTGGCTGGAAAAGGGGATTCCGGGTGGCGGTCTCATTACCCATCGCCTTGACGCCGCCACCAGCGGCCTTCTGGTGGTGGCCCGTCACCAGAAGGCACAGGCTGTCCTCAACCGGATGTTCGGCAGTCACGAAATCCGGCGGTATTATGTGGGAGTTGTCTCGCCGCCGCCCGCCTGGAGCCTGAAGACAGTCGAAATGCCGCTTGATGGCCGTCCCGCCGTGACACATGCCCGTGTCCTTTCGCGGTCCCCCCGGGCGGCGGCGCTGGTTCTGGAACTGGAAACCGGCCGGACGCGGCAGATACGGCGGCATCTTGCCAGTGAAGGCTCGCCGGTCGCCGGGGATACGGCCGGTGGCGGCGTGAAGGCGGCCCGGCTGCTGCTGCACGCCTGCTGGATCAGATTTGAATGGGAGGGCCGGCCGGTGCTGGCCCACGCGCCGGTCCCCGCTGCCTGGAAGCCGGAACTGGACCGTTTCGATGTCACTGTTCCGCCGCTTGAGAGACCGGACGGTTCGGGATAACAACAGGCCCGGAGAGGAAGCAGGACTACCGTTCATGGCCGCATTCTTTGATCTCGACGACACGCTCCTGTGCGATAATTCCGGCCGCCTGTGGGCCAAGGCCATGTTCGAATCGGGCCGCTTTTCGGCGGCCGACCTGGCGCTGACTGCCTACACCCTGGTTCTGCACAAGCTGGCGCTGCTGGATCCTGAAAAGACCGCCGCCCGGGCCCTCCAGATGGTCAGGGGACACGTCGAGCAGGAGTTCATCGACGAGTGTGACCAGTGGTTCGATGACTATGTTCGCCCCCGGATATCGGCCGATGCGATGGAGCAGGTCCGCTGGCACCGCCGCCGGGGCGATAAAATCTACCTGCTGTCGGCATCGACACCTTACGTCTGCGCACCCGTTTGCCGGTGGCTGGAACTGGACGGCTATCTCTGCACGCGGCTGGAAGTGGGCGCGGACGGCCGGTTCACCGGGCGGATCATTCCGCCCATGTGTTATGGCGACGGCAAGCGGAGCCAGATGGAACAGTTTGCCCGGGAGGAAGGGATCAACCTGCTCTCGTCGTTTTTCTACAGCGATTCGCTTTCCGATATCACCGCGCTGGAGGCGGTGGGGCACCCCGTTGCGGTGAACGCCGATCCGTTCCTGTTCCGCGAAGCGGTGAAGCGCGGCTGGGCGCTGATGAAGTTCGCCCGGCCCGGCGAGGCGTGGCCGGTGCCGAAATGATGGCGGAACCTGACGGACCGGTCGAACTCGTCATCGAGGGGATGCTCCACTCCGGCGAGGCATTTGGCCGCCTGGCCGATGGCCGTACGGTCCATGTGCCCAATGGAACGCCGGGGGACCGGCTCAGTGTCCGCATCACGGATGAACGAAAGAGCCACCTGGAGGCGGAGATTGCCGCTGTGGCCGTGCCGGGTCCGGACCGCGTGGAGCCGCCGTGCCCTCATGCAGATGCCTGTGGCGGATGCGACTTCCAGTTCCTGTCTGTTGCGGCGCAGGTCCGGGTCAAGCTGGATCTGTTCCGGCGCGCATTCCAGCAGCATGGAATTGGCGGTCATCTCCCGGAAGTGGAATTTCACCGCTCTCCGGAACCGCTCGGCTATCGTCACCGGCTCCGGCTCGGCGTCGTGCGGGCAGGGGGGCGGCCACTCATCGGGCTCCGCAGGCGCCATTCCCGGCAGCTTCTCGAAATAGACTCCTGTCCCGTGGCTGCTCCCGCCGTGAACCGTCTGCTGCGGGAGATCCGCGACCGGCACCTCATCGAGCCCGAACCGGGCGAGCTGGTTCTGCTGGCCGGTGACCGGGGTACCGGCGACGTGGAGGCCATTTTCGAGGACCGCCGCGGAGGAACCCGGTGGATACGGCGTCCCGCCGAGCCGGTCCGGTTCCGTACGGCTTCGGATCTGGAAATCGGACTGTCGCCGCTCGCATTCTCGCAGGCCAATCCGGCCGTTGCCCGCGAGATCGCCTCCCGCATTGACGGGCTGGTGAAGGACCGCAAGACCCGTGTGGTCGAACTGTTTGCCGGTATCGGCACCTTCACGGCGGGACTGGCCAGAAAAGCCGCCTGGGTGGATGCGGTGGAAACCGACGCGGCCGCTCTCGCCCAGCTGAAGGATAACCTCCAGCGGCTGCATCTGCTGAACGTGAAGGTATTTCCGGCTGCGGTGTCGGCAGACCTTGCGCCCCGGACCGGGCCCGCGGGCCTTCTGGTGCTGGACCCGCCGTGGGATGGCTGCGAAGCGTTGCCGGCGTTCGTCAGCCACCTGAAGCCGGAGCGGATCGGTTATGTGTCCTGCCACCCGGCAACGCTGGCGCGTGACCTGAGGCCGGTGCTGGAAACCGGTTCGTACCGGATCGTTTCGTGCGGGCTGTTCGACCAGTTCCCGATGACCGCCCACATCGAGTCGGTCACGGTGCTGGAGCGGAACTGACCTCTATTCGCCGCAGCGGATGGAGCTGACCAGTTCGGCAAGTTCCGGCGGACCGAGATTGCCGCTCACCTCGATCTCCACGCCGCCCCGGATGAACAGGTTTGCCATGATGCCGTCCACCTTCGGACGGGGGCGTGCCTGGATGGCGGCGGCGGAAAGAATGCAGGGATTGTCGTGCGGAAGCCCGACGTCCTTTCCGCTGCGGAACAGCTCGCGGGTTTCGTCGGTCCGCTTGATCCACTGCTCCACTGTTTCGCTGGTCCGGCTGAAGAACAGATGATACCGGTGCGCCTTGGACCAGAAGGTATGACGGCCTTCATCGCCTGTGCCCAGCCACCGCCGCGTATCGTACCAGGTTCCGGACAGGCCGGTCGCGGGGACTTCCACATGGGCGAAGATGGCCGGGTTGACCGGCTTGTACATGAAGCCGACGGTTTTTTCGCGGCTGACGGTAAGGCGGAAGCCGATGACGGCTGCCACCAGCAGGACAAGGGGCATGAGAAGCCAGGGATTTCTCAGGGTCGTCCGGGGATTGTGGGGTGCTGAATGGTGCGGCTCGTTCACGCGAGTTCGCGTATCACACGGGCCGGGACACCGGCAACGAGGGTACGTGATGGAACGTCCTGCGTGACGACCGACCCGGCGGCGACCATCGCGCCCTCGCCGATCTCGACACCGGGGAGGACCGTGACGCAGGCGCCAAGATAGGCTCCCTTCCGGATCACGATTCCCCGGCGGTTCCTGGCTTCCTCGATCCACGGCCGGAACCGGTACGGGTAGTAGGCGTGCCCAAGCAGTGTCGAGCGGACCAGGATGACCACATCGTCCTCGATGGCCACCGCTTCCGGTTCGGCGTCGTCGATGAACACCTCGGCGCCGATGAAGACATTTTTTCCCACCTTCACCCCTCTCAGACGGTGAAGCGCAGCCCGCGTGGTCGGGGGCAGGGGCAGCTCGCGGGTGAGCATGTGGAGCACCCGCTTTATCCCGCCCGCGGCCAGCCCCACGGGGCCCCGCATCTTCTCGCTGCGGGGGATCGTTCCGGTCAGGGGATCTGGCCTGGAATCGCCCATCACCGGATCTCCTCGTCGCCGGTTTCCAGCGCCCGGCTGAACCGCAGCTGGCTGATCTGCTCCGACAGCATTCCAAGCCCCAGGATCAGCACGGCAGAAGTCAGCGTGAACAGCGCGGCTGGCGGGAACGTCTGGTGACGCATGAGGCTCCAGCCCAGGTACAGCCCGCCCCCGAAAAACAGGAGTGAGGCAAGCGGGAGGAACACCTTGAGCGGCGAATAGAGCGTGGCGATCCGGAAGATGATCATGAGGAAGCGGACGCCTTCGGCCCACGGGTTCAGATGGGACGGACGCTCGCCGGGGCCAGTTTGTACCGGCACGAACCTGACGGGCAGTCCCGATCGCAGGATCCCCAGCGTTCCGGTGGCGGGCGAGGAAAACCCGTTCGGAAACAGGGGCAGGAGGGTGGCGACCGCCCGGCGGCGATACAGACGCATGCCGCTGGTAAGGTCACGCACGGGGACACCGCTCACGTAGGTGGCCAGCAGGTTGAAAATGCGGTTCCCGAACGCGCGGAGCGCCGTCTGGCCCTGGTAATTTCTCGCCCCGACCGTGAGCACATACTCCTCCGCGCCATCCAGAAGCCTCCCGATCTCGTCCGGCCGGTGCTGCCCGTCTCCATCCATGAGCAGCACCCACTCCCGGCGCGATGCGCGGATTCCCCTTCGCACGGCCGCGCCGTTGCCCAAGGGGTACGGGTGCCGGAGCACGGAGGCCCCGGCGCCGGCGGCGAGTGTGCCCGTTTCGTCGGCCGAGCCGTCATCGACCACGACGATCTCGGCTTCGGGAAACCGGCCGCGGATTTCGGCCACCAGGCGGCCGATATGCGGGGCCTCGTCCCGGGCTGGTATGACGATCGTGAGACTTTCGGCCGGGATGGTATGGCGGCTGGAATTCGGCATCGGGTTCAACCATGTTAACACAGGGCGGACGGCGGAGAGACAGCAGACTTTGGCGGAAAACGGCAAAAACCGGGATATGACCCAGGGCCTTCTGGCAGTACTCAAGCGTCAGGGGGCGGCCATCGGCATTGACGAACTGGCCGCCGCCTTGGGTATGAAACGGTTCGACAAGCGTTTGCTGAGGAACCAGCTTGAACAGCTCGTCCGGGCGGGCGAGGCCCGCCGCGTGGGGAGCAAGCGGTACCGGTTCGCCGGAGAACCGCCTGCCGCCGGAAATGGCGGCAAACAGGCGTCCGGCCGCACGGGAAAGCCCAAAAGCCCGGCTTCCGCCCCTGCCCGTGGCACCGGTGCCAGGGACGGCGCCGTCGTGACCGGCATCTTTTCACAGACCCGGTCCGGCGTCGGCTATGTCGCCCAGCCGGGCGGCGGAAAGGCGACCGGACTGGATGTGGTCGTTCCGGAGGGGCTTCACGGCGGAGCCATGCATGGCGACCGGGTGAGGGTCGAGGTCCGCGAGAGTGCAGGGGGCCGCCGGGTGGGCCGGATCGTGGGTATCGAGGAACGCGCTCGCCGGTTTGTCGCCGGAACACTTGCCGAGCGCCGGGGCCGCTTCATCTGCGAGCCGCTGGACGACCGGATTCCGCCGGTCCTTCTGGAAGGGGATGACCCGCTGCTCCGCAGGGCGGTGAACCAGATCGTACTCGTTACCGTGAGCGAACCTGAAGCCGGAGTCCGGTCCCGGGGCCAGGAGATGGCCCGGGGAACCCTGAAGAAAGTCCTCGGGGATCTCGAAGACCCTTTGGTCCAGTTCGACTGGATCGTCTCCGAGTTCCGGCTGCCGGAGTCATTTCCGGCCGCCGTCATGCGGGAGGCCGAATCGTTCGGCGCGGAGGTGAAGGATGCCGACAAGCAGGGCCGTACCGACCTGCGCGGGCTCCCGATCGTCACCATCGACGGCGAGGATGCGAAGGACTTCGACGATGCGGTTCTCGTGGAGCGGTCGGGCAGGGGCTACCGCCTGCTGGTTTCCATCGCCGACGTCTCGCACTACGTCCGGCCAGGCACGGCGCTGGATGACGAGGCGCTCCTCCGCGCCACCAGCATTTATCTCCCCGGCCGGGTGATACCAATGTTGCCCGAGGCGCTTTCGAACGAGCTGTGCTCGCTCAAGCCCGGCGTGGACCGGCTGGCCCTCACCTGCGAGATCGAATTCGATGCCAGCGGCCGGCCGGTGTCGAAGAAGTTCTATGAGTCGGTGATCCGCAACCATGAGCGCATGACCTACACGCTCGTCCAGCAGCTTCTGGACGGGACGAGCATCGAGGCGGTCGAGCGCCACAAGGCCCTGCTGCCGAACGTGAAGCTGATGGAGGAACTGGCGGCGAGGCTTCTCGACGAGCGCATGAAGAAGGGAGCCATTGATCTGGAGCTCCCCGAGCTCAGGTTCGACTTCGATGCCACCGGACGCGCCGTGGGGATGACGCTGAAGCCCCGCCTGTTCGCCTACCGGATCATCGAGGAGTTCATGCTGGCCGCCAACCGGGCGGCGGCCGAGCTGTTTATGGAGAATGAGCTGCCGTTCGTCTACCGGATCCATGAGCGTCCCGATACGGCGAAGGTGGACGACCTCAACGAAAAACTGGCCCCGTTTGGCGTATCGGTGGACTACCAGGACGAGGTCCGTCCCGAAGACATCCAGAAAGCGGTGGAGAAGTTCCGGGGCAAGCCGGTGGAACGGGCCGCCAGCATGCTGATCCTCCGTTCGCTCAAGCAGGCGCGTTATTCCCCCCGGAACGAGGGCCACTTCGGCCTTGCCTTCAGCAACTACACGCACTTTACATCGCCCATAAGGCGCTATCCGGATCTTGAGGTCCACCGGCTGCTGCGGGCTTATCTGCGCGGCCAGACCGGCGCCATCCGTGCGCGGGAACCCAGGCTGGAGGAGATCTGCAACCAGTCGTCCGAGCGGGAGCGCCTTGCCATGACGGCCGAGCGCGCCATGCACGACATCAAGACGGCCGAGTTCATGCAGACGCACCTGTTCAGCGAATTCGACGCCACGGTCACGAGCGTCGCCCGGCACGGCTTTTACGTGTCGATAGACCAGTTCGGGGCCGAGGGGCTGGTGCCGCTCGAAGGGATAGACGGCGACCACTACACGCTGACCGCCGACGGGTCGGCGCTCGCCGGACAGCGGACCGGAAAGACCTTCGCTGCCGGGGACCGTGTGCATGTGCAGGCGGTCGATGCCAGCATCGCCCGCCGGCGGATACTGTTCCGGTGGCTGCGGACCGACAAGCGCGTGGGTGGCGTGATGCTCCGGAACACCCGTGCGACGGCAAAGAAACCCCCGTCGCCGAAATCATCCCGTGGCGGACGGGGGCGGCGGCGGTAAGGACGGCAGGCATGAGCCCGGAGGTCCGGAAGCTGACGGATTCGGAGGGCCGCGAGCTTCTCGTGATTGCGCGGGCAGCGATCGAGCACCGGATCACTGGCAGGCCCGAACACCGGCCGGTGGCGGAAGCCCTCACACCCGCGCTCCGTGCGCCCGGTGCAGCCTTCGTGACCCTCACGAAAGCGGGCGATCTTCGCGGCTGCATCGGCACGCTCGATTTCGGCCGCCCGCTCTATCAGACAGTCGCCGACTGCGCTCTCTCGGCCGCCCTGAGGGACCCAAGGTTCGATCCGGTCAGGGCCGCCGAGGTTCCCTCCCTGCATGTCGAGGTGTCGGTACTGACCCAACCCGTTCCGGTATCAGGGCCGGAGGATATCGTCATTGGCCGCGATGGGCTTATTGTCGAAAAGGGAATGCACAGGGGCCTGCTGCTCCCCCAGGTGGCGGTCGAATGGGGATTCGACGCCACCGGCTTTCTGGAAGCCACCTGCGAGAAGGCTGGTTTGCACCGCGATGCCTGGCGGTCGGCGAGGCTCGAGCGGTTCGAGGCGCAGATATTCAGCGAATAGTGCTCTGCGTTTCCGGTTTCGCCACCCGTTCGACCGTTTCCATCACCGTGTCGCCGATCCGGTCCCAGCGGTGTGTGGTGTCCATCTGGTTTGCACCGGCCCTGGCGGCCGCCCTTGCCAGTGTTTCGTCTCTGAGAAACCGCTCAATGCAGTCCACGAACGCCGGACTGTTGTCATAAGGGGCGGTGAGCCCGCCGCCGTTGACGATCGAGGGCAACGCACCCGAATCGGTCGTCACCACCGGAATCCCGGCCGCCCAGGCCTCCAGCATCACGATGCCGAACGCCTCGTGACGCGAGGGCAGCAGCAGCATCCGGCTGTGCCTGAGTAGCTGTATCTTGTCGCGGGTGGTCAGCGGCCCCACGTCGGCAATCACCGAGCGGACACTGGCGGGCTGGCGGGGCCAGATGTCGTCGAACCAGGCGCTCGGCGGCCCTGCGACGGCGATCCTGACCGGCAGCCCGCGCCGCACGATTTCGCGGGCGATGTCGAACAGGAAGGCCATCCCCTTCTGCGGCACTTTCCGGCTGATCACCGCCGCCAGCGGCGCATCAGCCGGAATCTGGTGGGTCCGCTCAAGCCGGTACCGGAACAGCGGATCGAGCGGAGTGTCGAATCCCGACCGGTCAATGCCGTTGCCCGTCACGACGAGCCTGGCCGGGAGGAGCCCCTTCCCCGCAAGGTAGTCCTGTTCCCACCTGCTCACGCAGAACACGGCGCCACATCTCCTGAGCAGCCTGAGCGTCCGGCCGGATTCGAAGCCGGGAAGCCCGGGGTGAAAATGCGGAGTGCAGACAACCGGCTTTCCCAGGAGCCGGGCGGTCCAGATTCCGGCCCGGTTGTGCGGATAGGGGAATGCGTGGACATGAATGACGTCATGCCGGGCGGCCTCCAGCGGGAGCGCGCCGTAAAGTTCCAGCGAATGCGGCCCGGAGAAAAAAAGGTCGAACACCGGATCAAGGCCGGGCCGGCTCAGCACGGGATTCGTGGACCGCTTGATCTTGAACGGATTGAGGAGCGTGCGCGGATAGCGGAGCACGCGTACGCCGTGGTCATCGTCTGCCGGGCCGAGATCGATGTTCCGGGCGGCGGGTTCCGGCAGTGCCCAGTATTCGTCCTCCAGGTTGATGGCCAGCGTCATGACCGTGGCCTTCCAGCCCTGGCTCACCTGGTGGCGGGCCACCTGCGCGGCCCAGAGTTCCGAGCCGCCGATGGCTGGCGGATACCGCTGGATGACATGGAGAACACGCATCAGGAATCGCCGTCCGCTGCCTCGCCGGGGAGATCGTCCCCGGCGTCAACGAGCGGCCGCTCGTCGGCGAGCATTGGCTCAAGGTAAATCTTGAGCACGCGGGGACGGCGGCTCCGGGGCTCGACGATCCGCGCCTTCAGGGCAACGAGCCCGTCGCCAGCCTCCTCCGGAAGGGCCATCGACAGGGGGTACTGGCCGTCCGCCCGGCTGCCGGTTTCGGGCAGCGACAGCGCACGTCCCCGGCGCGTCCAGTTGAACGTCGTCACCGCGCCCCGCGAGAGCGGCAGGCGGAACTGGCAGGAGCTTGCCCAGGTGGGCTGTCCGGCCGGGTAGACAGTCAGTTCGACCACGCAGGTCCGGATCTTTCCCCGGTGGACGATCCGGAGTGAGACGAGCCGCCCCCTGCTTCCCAGCCGGGCCAGTGCGATGTCCGCTCCGCCGGGCACAAGGTACGCCGCCGCCATCCGCAGGGCATTCCAGGTCTCATCGCGCAGATCGTCCAGATCGGCGGTGAGGATCGCGGCAACCGGACCGGCCATGATCAGTCAGTCCTTCAGGTATCCGGCATGGCGCATCCAGGCCAGCGTACGCTTCATTCCTTCATCGAACGGCGTGATCCGGTATCCCAGTTCACTGACCGCCTTGCGCGATGAATAGTACAAACGCTCGGCCGAGACGCGGGCCGACGGCACTGAAAATGGCGGCGGGCGGCGGGTCAGCCATGAGGCGGCCCGAATAACCCTCGCTCCGGCAACGGATACCACTGGAGGAATGGTCGCCAGCGGCCCCCGGCGGCCATTGAGCCGGGCAATGCGCCGGGCAAATTCAAGGAAGGCCATGTTCTCCCCGGCAGCGATATAACGCTCGCCCGTGCGTCCCTTTTCAAAGGCAAGCAGATGGCAGCTGGTCACGTCGTCCACGTAGACCCAGTTCATCCCGCCCGACGGAACGGCGGGCATCCGCCCCATCGCCGCCGCCCGGACCGATTCGGCCATGAGCGACTTGCGGTCGCCGGGACCGTACAGGGTCGAGGGGTTCACGATCACCGCGTTGAGCCCCCGGCGGACGTATTCCTGCACGACGAACTCGGCCTGGTTCTTGGTTTCCATGTAGGTGAGTCCAAGCGGTCCAAAGTTGAACGGTGTCGTCTCGTCACACTCGGCGCCGTACGGCGAGTAGCCGATCGCCGAGACGCTGGAGGTATGCACGAACCGCCTGATCCTGTGCTGGAGCGCCCCTTCGCAGATGTTGCGCGTCCCCTGCACGTTGATCCGGTACTGCCGCTCGACGTCGCCATCGCCCTGGTCCACGTCCCCGGCCACGTGAAACACGGCCTCCTGCCCCCGGGCCGCCGCAAGGCAGCTTTCGGCGTCGCCGAGATCGCCGATGGCGTGTCCCATGCGCGCCTCATCGCCTTCCAGGATGTCCAGCTTTGAACTCTTCCGGTGAAACAGCGTCACCTCGTGGCCGAGCCGGAGCAGGGCGCGGGCCACATGGGAGCCCACGAATCCGGTTGCGCCGGTAACCAGGATCTTCATGGACTGCTGCCGTCCTGTTCCGGCCTGACGCCGGTATGGGCGCGGATGAACTCGTCGATGATCCGGGCCGTCTCGCCGGGCATCTCTTCCTGCGGAACGTGCCCGCACTCGCCCAGCACGATGAGATCGCTGCCGGGGATGTCGTATTTCAGCCGGTAGCCGTCGTTCAGGGGCAGCAGGAGGTCATCCTCGCCCCAGATGATGGTCGTGGGCTGGGTGATCTGGCGTGCCTCATAGCGGGCGAAATTGGCCGACCACCGCTGCAGTTCGCGGAAGGCGGCCCCCCAGGCTGGAACCGAACCCGCATACTGGAGCGGTTCGTGGTACCGGGTCACCAGTTCGGGCGTCACCAGCCGGTTGTCGTGATAGGCCATCTGGAGCCCGGCCCGCATGGCGGTCCGGGTCATGAACGTGAAGGCCAGTTCGGCCATGGCGGTGCTGTTCAGGAGAAAGAACGGGCCGGGGACGCTCAGGGCCGTGTATTTGGCATCGATCAGGATGAGCCCCTCCACCTTTCCGGGCGACAGCCGGGCCAGCATCATGGCAACTGCCCCGCCCATGGAGTTTCCCGCGACGAACGCCCGCCCGATACCCATCTGCTCCATGAACCTGGACGCATGCCGGGCAAAAGCCTGGGGTCCATAGGCATACTGCGCCGGACTTGGCCGGTCCGACAGGCCGAAGCCCGGCTGGTCAAAGGCCCAGGCGGTGCATCCGCCGGGCTGGCGGGCGATCAATGCGTCCCAGGTCTCCACAGAAGCGGCAAAACCGTGAAGATAGAGCAGGTGGCAGGGCGCCGGACCCTCCCGGTGGCGGTAGCGGGTCGTGATGCCGTCGATCGTCACGAACGTCTCGCTGGACGGACGGGGGACCTGGGGCACCTCGCAGGCGGCAAGAAACGACGCGGCTGCGATTACCGTGGGCAGCGGGAGTCGGAACAGGTAGTTCATGACTGCACCAAACCTATGTTTTTTTGGAGGATTCGCCAAACCCCGCCAGAGCTTGCCGCTTCGCAATGGCCGGTGCTACGTACGTCAGGCCCAAATATGAAGTACCGGGCGATGGAAGGTTACAGCCCCTCTGCAGGAACCCCGCAACCGCATGCGGGGTCGTGACGGAGCGGAGCACTGGAAGGAGAAACATCATGGCAAATGCGGACATGACACCCAAGCAGCTGATCGAGGAGTTCATCCCCAAAAAGCTCGCCGAGCTCGGCGACGTCACCTTCCCGGACCTTGGCGTCCAGTTTGAAGTGACGATCGAGGGCGATGGCGGCGGCGTGTGGACGATCAAGACCGAAGGCGGCAAGCCCAGGATTTCGGCTGGCGGGGCGAAAGACCCCCTTGTGACGGTCAAGACCAACCGGCAGGCCTACGACATGGGAATGAAGCGGGCAGGCGGCGAACTGGACCGCGACATCTCGGGCCAGGTGGGGAACATGCTCAAGATGGTTCCCGACCAGACGAAGGTGGATATGATCCGCCAGCAGCTTTCGGGCACGATGATGATCAAGATCGCCACGGATGAGGGCGATGCGCTGATCGGCATCGGCTTCGTGGGCCCGGCCGACCTCGTGAACCCGCGCTGCACGATCGAGACCTCGGAGGCCGAGCTGAACGAGATGCGCGAGACGCGGATGCCTCCGCAGCAGGCGTTCATGGCCGGCAAGATCCGTCTGGGCGGCGACATGTCGCTCGCCATGACGGCCGGCATGCTCCTGGCCCCGATGTGATCCGCCGGACAGGCGGTTTCCGGCTGGCGCCCGTCCCGAATCTCTCACGGGACGGGCGTTTTGCCTTTTCTGCGGCATGAAAGTGCTGGTCCGGCCGCCGGTGCCTGTCATTGACCGGCAGGGGTGCCGGAATTACATGATTTCGTTGACGAAGATGAGGCTGGCGGCCCCTGGGCCGCCGGGAGTGGTTTTCAGCGATGACACGGGTGGCAATCAACGGTTTCGGGCGCATCGGGCGCGTGGCGGCGCGGCTGTGGATGAACGATCCCGCCGGAATCGAGATCGTCGCGGTGAACGATCTCGCGCCCATCGAGCAGATGGCGCACCTTCTGGAGTTCGATTCGATTCACGGACGGCTCGCCTCGCCGGTGAAGGCCGGGGGCGGAGAGATCGTGGCGGGCGGCCGCCGGTTCCGCTACACGTCGGTGCCGGAACCGGAAAAGCTGCCCTGGAAGGAACTGGGCGTTGATATCGTCCTTGAGTGCACGGGCCGGCTCCTCAAGACCGAACTGGCAAAAAAGCACCTGGACGCCGGCGCCCGGCGCGTGATCCTGTCGGCGCCGCCCAAGTCGCCGGAAATCCGGACCTTTGCCTACAAGGTCAACCACGAGACGTACGACCCGAAGACCGACCTTGTGATCTCCAACGCCTCCTGCACGACCAACTGCCTCGCCCCGATGGCGATGGTCCTGGACAGCGCATTCGACATCACGGCCGGCCTGATGGTGACCGTGCATTCCTACACCAACGACCAGAACATCCACGACGCCCCGCACAAGAAGGATCTCCGGCGGGCCCGGGGCGCCGCGCTCAGCATGATTCCCACGACGACCGGCGCCGCCAAGGCGGTGGGACTGGTGCTGCCGCACCTGAAGGGGCGGCTTTCGGGCTATGCCGTCCGGGTGCCGACACCGGATGTCTCGCTGACGGACCTCACCGTGCAGGTCAGCCGCAAGGCGGACCGCGACGCCGTGAACGAGGCGATGCGGAAGGCGGCTGAGGGCTCTCTCAGGGGCGTTCTGGAATACGAGGACCGGCCGCTCGTCTCGGTGGATTTCACGGGCAATCCCGCCTCGTGCATCTTCGATTCCCGGCTGACGCAGACCATGGGCGATGGCCTCGTGAAAGTGGTCGGCTGGTACGACAATGAAACCGGCTACTCGGCGCGGATGCTGGACCTGGCGCGGTATGTGGGTGGGCGCCTGTGACCATTCGCCGCCACATCATCGGCAACTGGAAGATGCACTTCACCGCTGCGCAGGCGGCGGAGATCGCCGGTGCGCTGGCGAAGGCAAAGCCGCCGGCGGACGTCACGGCCGGCGTGGCGCCGGGTTTCCTGCATCTGGCCCAGGTGGCCCGCGCCCTTTCCGGCACGCCGTGGATCGTGGGCGCGCAGGACTGCTCCGACCGGCCAGAGGGGGCCGCGACCGGACAGGTTGCCTGCACCCAGATCAGGGACGCCGGCGGGGTGTTCGCGGTCATCGGTCATTCCGAGCGGCGGCAGCAACTGAAGGAGCGGAGCCCCCTCATCAACGCCAAGATAAGCGCTGCGCTAGAGGCGGGTCTTGTGCCGCTTGTCTGCGTGGGGGAAACCGGTACTGAACGCGGCGCGGGACTGACCGTGACCGTTCTGGACGAGCAGATCCGCGGGGCGTTCCTCGACTTGACGCCCGAACAGGTGGGCCGCTGCTGGATCGCCTACGAGCCCGTCTGGGCCATCGGGACCGGGCAGACGGCCACCGCCGAGCAGATCGCCGCCGCCCACGGCCACATCCGGCAGCAGGTGGTCCGGGGCTATGGAAAACCAGCCGAAACGGTGCCGGTTCTCTATGGCGGCAGCGTGAGCCGTGATAACTCAGCGGAAATACTGGGAATTAAGGAAGTTGATGGGCTTCTGGTCGGCGGCGCCAGCCTGAAGGCTTCGGACTTTACTGCCATCGTGGGTTGCGGCTAGGCTCCGCCCTCCCGGCAGCCCTCTGCCCGGAACAGGATTGGGAATATGGAAACATTTCTGACGGTTATTCACTGGCTTGTGGCGGCCTGCCTCGTGGTCCTGGTGCTGATCCAGACCGGATCGGCGGACATGGGCACGGCCTTCGGCGGCGGCGGATCGTCGTCGCTCATGGGCGCGGGCGGCGGTGAGTCGTTCAAGAAGAAGCTGACGGCCGGTTTTGCCGTGGTGTTCTTCATCACGAGCTTCACGCTTTCGTATTTCATCAAGAGTACCACCGGCTCCGTAATCGGCGGCGAGGACGAGAAGGCAGCCGAGGTCCAGGCAGCAACGGCGGCGGAAAAAACCGCCGGCGCCCCGGCCGCGACGCCGCCCGCTGCTGACCCAGCCGCCAGCGAAAAGCCCGCCGCTGCCGAAGAAGCGGCGCAGTAGCCACGGACCTTCCCACTTGAAAGGCGGGCGCGAGCGGCTATAACAGGAACTCCTCCGGACGGCCGGCCTTCCCCTGGGATGCGGCCTCCCGGTTCTCATGCGGATGTGGTGGAATTGGCAGACACACCATCTTGAGGGGGTGGCGCCTAACGGCGTGTGGGTTCAAGTCCCACCATCCGCACCATCCTTGGCCCTGCGGGCTTCGGATGGCAGGCCATACAGGAAACCACTCACAGCCAGTTGTTGACGCCGTATGAGTACCGGCGAAGGATGCCCTTCGTAGCCCGCAAAGCGGCTCAGGGCATGCATTCGCCAAACGGCATCCATGGTGACACAGCCGCGGCGATGCCGCCGCTCAGTACCGGATCGCGCCGCTGTCGATCAGCTCGTCCAGGATGTGGTTGCCCCGGCCGAGGTCAACGAGGTCTATCCACTCGTCCTGTCCGGCGCGGATCTGGAGCATGGAGCCGTTCATCCGCAAGGCCTCGCGGGCCGGTCCGCGCCCGGCGATGACGCCGGCGAGGTCCAGCACGTCCCCTTCCCTGGGATTGAAGTTCTTGATCCGGTCCGGGCCACCCACTTCGTCCCCGGCCGCGTAGATATAAACGTCCGCGCCGCCCGCACCGAACAGTTCGTCCGCGCCGGGGCCTCCCTGAAGCCGGTCATTCCCGTCACCGCCGGAAAGGATGTCGTTGCCGGGGCCGCCGGAGAGGATGTCGTCGCCGTCCCCGCCATCCAGGATATCTTTCCCCTCGCCGCCGGTCAGCACGTCGTTGCCTTCCTCGCCGTACAGCTCGTCATTGCCGGGGCCGCCGTCGATCGTGTCGTCGCCGTCGCCGCCGTTCAGCACGTCGTCTCCGGGGCCGCCATTGATCGTGTCGTTCCCTTCGCTGCCCCGGACGACATCGTTGCCCTCGCCGCCCTCGATGTGGTCGTCACCGTCGCTGCCGATGATGTGGTCGTCGCCCTCGCCCCCGTCCAGGTAGTCGTTCCCCCGGCCGCCCTTCAGCATGTCGTTTCCCTTGCCGCCCTCCAGCCGGTCATCGCCGTCGCCGCCGGCGAGCGAATCGTCGCCGTCGGTGCCGGTCATGTGGTCGTTGCGGGGGCTCCCGTAGAAGGTGTTCTTGTCGCCGGGGTTATGGAAAAACTCGCCCTTTTCCAGTGGCGGCTCGACCGGAGGCTCCTTGCCCCGGTCGGGGTCCAGCATCGAGCCGGGAAGGATGCGGACCGGCTCTGGAGCCGGCGCCGGAAGGGGCTCCTCCTCGGCCGCCAGGAAATACAGCAACGTCCCCAGTGCCGCCGTGAGCAACAGGGCGCCGATCCAGACCGGTCTTTTCGATTCCGCCACGATCCAAAGCCTCCCGAACGGTTATGGCGGGTATTTATCCGCTCCGGCCGCAAAAGAGAACGGGCGCCTTCGGAAAGGCGCCCGTCCCGTGATGAGCGTTAGCTAGAGGGCTCTCAGGCGATCGCCCGGCGCCGCCGGACCACCCACGCCCCGCCGATGGCCGCCAGGAGCAGCCACAGCACCGGGGCGCTGGAGGAGGCGCAGCCGCCGCCACCGCCGCCACCGGCCTGGAACGCGCCCGCGTCGCAGGCGTTGTGCGAGCGCAGGACGCCCCGCTGGTCGAAGAAGTTGCAGTACTGGGCAAGGCCCAGGTTCACGGCGGGCGAGTTGCCGGCGATCGCCAGCACCTGGCCGATACCCATCTCGCCGGCGTTGCCCTGCGGGCCCGTGCCGCCCTGCTGGAGGCCCGTCACCTGCGCGGCGACGTTCTTGCGGTCGCTGGCCTGCAGGCTGTCCTTGCAGGTCCGCTCCGCGGCCGTCTCGACCACGCTGCCGCCGAACGACTTCACGTTGCCCACGCAGTCGGAGGAGGTGTCGCTGTCGGACGAGCCCGACAGGATCGAGTTCGCCAGGTAGGAGATGCCGCGGCTTTCGCGGGGCCAGCCGTCGGGCGGGGTGTCGCTGTTGGTATAGTAGTCGCTCAGGCCGCCGCCGATCCCCTCGGCCGAGTTTCCGTCAACCGTGGTGTGGATCAGCGTCGCCGTGCCGGCGTAGCGGTGGATGCCGCCGCCGTTGCCTTCGGCCGAGTTGTTGGCGATCGAGCTGTTGAGGATGTTCAGGTACTGCTCGGTGCTCGACGCGCCGCGCATGTGGATGCCGCCGCCGTCGTTCTCGGTCGTGTTGTCCCGGATCGTGCTCTGGATGATGTCCACGCGCTTCGGCGCACCGGTGATGAAGATGCCGCCGCCGCCGCCGATATCCGGATCCGACTGGTCTTCATAGTGTCCCACGGCGCTGTTGCCCTCGATCGTGGTGTTGACGAAGGTGGTGTAGCCGCCGGAGATCAGGACGCCGCCGCCGTTGATCTCGGATTCGTTGCTGCCGATGTAGGAATCCAGGACCCATACCGTCGGCGATCCGCTGCCGATATAGAGACCGGCGCCGCCGTGGCGGTCCTCTGCACTGCTATTGCCACCCGTATTGGCATCCAGGAACGTGTTGTTGGTGACAGTGACGTTATCGAGCGTCACATCCTTGTCGGCGCCGTTGATCACGATGCCCGGGCCGCCAACCTCACGCCAGCTGTTGTTGTGCTGCCATGTCACGGTGTTGGAGTCGATGAGCGCGTTGGTGATGGTCACCTTCTTGTTGCCGCCGGTCACGCTGATGGCAGCCATGCCGGTATCCTGGGCGCAGTTGACGCCGATGGTATCCAGCTCCAGTCCCGTGACGGTGATGTTCATCATGTTCACGGTGCCGGCCTCACCCGCCACCGCGATGCCCGAACCCTCGGCACGGCAGTTGCTGCCGTCCGTGACGGTCGTGCCGGTGCTGTCGGTGATGACGATATCAGTGAGGTCGGCACTGCCGTCAATCGC
This sequence comes from Deltaproteobacteria bacterium, assembly GCA_026129095.1. Lineage (NCBI taxonomy): Bacteria > Pseudomonadati > Myxococcota > Myxococcia > Deltaproteobacteria bacterium. The sequence continues at coordinate 325,200 of JAHCIT010000002.1, read as the reverse complement.
CACGAACGCGGCAAGCGCATAGTCATCCGTCGCGCCCTCTTCGACATTGCTGTTCGTCACCGTGAGGTCAATCAGGTTGAGGTAGTCGGTGTTGGCGACGTAAACGGCCGGCCACGCGTCCAGGTTCTCGATGGTGAGGCCCTTCAGGACGAAGTCGTGGGCGCCGCCATTACCGGAGTCATCGCCATCGCACGGATCGCTGGGATCCCCGGCGGAGTCGAAGCCGAACAGGGGGCCATCGTCGGTTTCGTCCACGTCAATCGTCAGGACGCCCGAGCCGGGGCCGATGATCTTGAGCCCCTCGACGATGCAGTTGAAGCTGCCGTTCGAGAGAACGATCGTGCCGGTGACGCCGATGATGATCGCGTCGCGGCCACTGCTGGCGTTGGCCTCCTCGATGGCTGCGCGCAGCGTGCAGTTGCCGTCGCCGTCGTCGCAGATGCCGTCGCCCGGGTCGTCGTCGAAGGTGTCGAGCTTGCTGTCGACCGTGAAGGTCGCCGCGCTGGCCACCGAAGGCATCGCCATCATGCCGATGGCGAAGGCGAACAGAATTAGCATCTTGCCGAAAGTAGTATTGATCTTCATGTTACCGTGCTCCCTGACCCCCTCCGGCATTTGCCACCATGGCTTTCGGCCGGAGGTTGTGGTTCCTTAATTTGCAGTAAGGAAGCTAGCCTGATTCGGCGGCCAGGTTCAAGAGAAAAAGGCGGGATGTGCCCGATTTTGGCACTTTCCTTGGGGATTGGGGGAAATCCCGGCCGGTTCCATTACCCGAAAAGGAGCCCAGGGCCCATTCAGGGGATCAGCGGAAAACCAAAAATAGCCAATAATTTTAATGGCTTGACAGCTAAAACCGGCTGTTTTGCCCGGTTTTCCTGGCTGCCGGGCATCTTAAAACAAACAAAATCAGGGGAAGGTGGTTTTCAGCGGTCCTTAATGGGCCCGCCGCCGGTTTCTTCCAGGCGGCTCCGCCAGGCCCAGGGGGGCATGGTGTCCCGGTCGCTCCAGATGCCTTTTTTCAGTTTCCGCGTCTGGTGCTCGGTCTTGTCCAGCACCGGATCGTGCGGGAGCGCCATCCGGTACCACCAGACGAGTCCTTCCTCCAGCATGAGGTGGCTGAGGTTCCGGCCATCCGGCAGCAGGATGAGGGCCGCCTTCTGGCCCGGCTGTTCTTCCTTCTGGGGGGTGATCTTCACCTTTTTTCCGGTGGCCGTTTTCCCAAGAAAATCAGCAGATTCCTTGCTGAACGGCTGGCCCGGTTCCGGTGCGTCCACCCCGGCGAGGTGGTAGGTTTCGGTCTGCTTCGCCTTGTCCCGCCGGACCTCCAGGGCGTCGCCCGACACGGCCTTGACGACGGTGGCCTCGAAGGTTTCCTGGGCGGCGGCCGGGGCGGCCAGCAGGAAAATACCGAGCAGAAAAGTCAGGCTGTGCAGTCCCGGTTTCCGGTTCATTTGGCGAATATCCTCCGTTGGGTCGGAATCTAAAGGCGGAATACCAATCGCTTGTCGCGGGCTTTTGTAGGTCAGCGCAGCCACAGAATCAAAAGCGAAACGGCCATGCTGGGCACGGTGACGAGAATCCCGACGGCCATGAACGTCCGGAGCGGAATCGCCACCTTCGACCGGCGGCAGCTCTCGATCCACAGGAGCCCGGCGAGCGAGCCGATGGGCAGCAGGCGGGGCCCGATGTCGCCGCCCACCAGCGCGGCGAGGATCTCCCGGCGGCCGGCTTCGGGGACCGCCTCGAGCGCCAGCAGGTTGATGATCGCCATCGGGTGGTTGTTCACCAGCGCCGAGCCCAGCGCCGAGACGCCACCGATGACGGCGAGGTTCATGGTGGAATAGAACGAGGCGATGAAATCAATGAGCCCCACATTCCGCATGCCGACCGCCAGCACGTAGACGCTGAGGAGAAACACGAGAATGTTCCAGTCCACGCTGTAGATCACCGTCTGGCGGACACCGGCCGCCGACCGCACCGACAGGGCGAGGGCGACGGCGGCGCCCGCAAAGGCGACGAGCCAGATGCTCGGGCCGTCAATCAGCGCCACGACCGGGTAGGCTGCGACCATCGCCAGCAGCAGGGCGACAATGGCCTTCTGGGAGCCGTCCATGGCGGTTTCGGAGGCGGGGGGCTCCCCGCCCTCCGGGGCCATTGCCGCCAGTTCGCGCCGGAAAAACCAGGCCGCCAGCGGAAGCACGACCGCCCATCCGGCCACGGCCACCGGGATCATCCAGCTGGCGTACTGGTTGAAGTTGAGGTGGGCATAGCTCGCCACGATCATGTTCATGGGGTTGGCGACGACAAAGGGCGCCACGCCGATCGACAGGAAGACGGCGAAGGCGAACGGGACCGCCAGTTCCTCGCGGCCGGGGAACCGCTGCCGGACAAGGGCAATCACCAGCGGCGTCACCAGCAGCACCATCGCGTCGTTGTTCAGGATCGACGACACGAGGGCGCTGAAGAGGAACACCCGGACAAAAAGGCCGTGGGCCGTCTGAACGGGCGAGGCGAAGATCCGGCGGGCGAGGGCGTCCATGACGCTGGTTTCCCGGGCCACGGCGGCCACGGTCATGATCGAGACAATGGTGACGAATGGCCGCCAGTGCAGCGCCCCGGAGGCGGCGACATCCCGCCAGCCGACGACGCCGGCGGCGAGCATGACGAGCGCGCCGAACCCGGCGGCCGTGGCGGGCCCCACGCGCCACGAGGGGGTGATCGCGGGCCGGATGACCGTCAGTCCCACCGTGGCCGCCATGGCCGAATAAGCTATCAGTTCACGCATGCTTTCAGGGACGGTATGGGCTTCAGCCAGCTTCCTTAGAAATATTGGTTCAGGGGGAGGAGTCCAGACAATTGCCGGTGCCGGATCTTGGCCCCCCGCGACCCCGTTTGGGGGGCGGGTATATCTTATATACCGAAGCCTAACCAGAGAATTGTTGACAATTTCAGCTTGACCGCCGGTTCCGCAATCCGTTAAGCGTTGTGCCTATCAGGCGGTCTGGGGCCGATATTCAAGGGAAGCGGATTACCTAAACGCCATGTTCCGGTAAGGGTGCCGAAGGGCACAAGATTTCCGTTATGCGGAAACCGGGGCCGTCTGCGTACATGAAAAAACAGGGGAGAAATGGGGACAATCCCGTTCCACCTTCAAGGAGCAACCTGATCCATGAGCGAACCACGCAACCAAGAACGCACTGGCAACTATGTGGCGGGACTTGTCCTGTCCCTGGGGGCGATGATCGCGCTCCTCAGTACGCTGGTCTACCACGGCGGATACTGGAACTTCCTCGCCAACACCCGGCTCCTCGACCTGATGATCAAGGCGGGCATCATCCAGTACCACGACCGCAACGCCGGATACACCTACATTCCGGATCCCAAGTACTACCTGCAGTCGCAGGATCCGGTCCGCTGGGACATCATCCTGCTCGTCGTCGCCATCTTCTTCTTCGTGTTCGCGTTCAAGGCGCTCCAGTTCCACGGGATCGCCAAGCTCCTGGGTCTCAAGACCAACCTCGGCCAGAACCTGCGCGCCTACTGCTACAGCCTGTCCTGGAACAAGGTCGCCCCGTTCGGCTTCGGCAACACGGCCGCCGCGCTCGCGCTGAAGGACGAGGGCGTCCCGCTGGACCGCGCCAAGTCCGTGGTGTTCATCCAGGGCCTGTTCGACATCTTTGAGATCATGGTGTTCGGCTTCGTCGGTCTGGCCATTTTCGGCTGGAGCGAGTGGTTCGCGCAGATCTTCTGGGCGCTCTTCATCCTTGGGCTGGCCTACGGCCTTGTGCGCCGTACCTACCCCGAAACCGAGGACACCGGCGGCGTCAAGAACTTCCTTGACCGCGCCCGGCAGGGCATCCGCCTGGTGGCGGGCCAGCCGATCACGGCCGTGTGGCTGGGCTTCCTGTCGCTGGCAGCCTTCGAGCTCCAGGACGGCGCGCTCTACTTCATTGCGCAGGGGTTCACGGCGACCCATGTGTTCATCATGCCGGACTACAACACGACCCTGATGGCGATCATCGCCTACCACATCGCACGGCTCGTCCGGTTCACGCCGGGCGGTATCGGCCAGAGCGAGTGGGCGCTGGCGGCCGCCATGTACGTGGGCGGCATGGGATTCCCCGAGTCGATGACCATCGCCATGCTGCACCTGGGCGTGCGGCTGTTCTCGGCCGGCAACTTCCACTTCCTCGTGACGAACGGCTGGGAAGGCTCGGTCAAGACGACGCTGGCCGAGATCCTGGCGGCGTTCCGCCGCAGCGACGGCAAGGCCGAACCCAAGGACCAGCCTGGCGCGTCGGTCGAGCAGGATGCACCGGCCGATTTCCCGCAGGTGCCGCTGGAGCGCGCTCCCCACGCGTTCGCCCTGTGGGAGCGGTTCTCGGTCTATGGCCTGATCTTTACCGGCCTGTTCTTCCTTGACCGGTTGAGCATCGTGCTGCTCGACAAGTGGTTCCTGGAAGCGGTCGGACACGAATCGGTCTTCTGGACCAACTTCGGCATGGGCGCGAAGCTCTTTATCATCGGCTTCCTGATGACGGCCGTTTCGGTCGCCCTGCCAGCGTTCATGAACCCCGTCACCGCAAGGCAGCGCCGGTTCATCATCAACCTGGCCCTGATCGCCGGTTCAGTGGGCGCCTACTTCCTGTGCCTTGAGTACCGCGACTTCCTGCTGTTCGGCGGCAAGCCGTTCGGCGAGGCCGACCCGGTGTTCGGCAACGATCTCGGCTTCTACGTCTACGAGCTGTCGAACTACTGGACGATCTGGTATGCGCTCCTGTTCGGAACGACCGCGGGCGTCCTGTCGGCGATCGGCTGCTCCTACATGGTGTGGGCCAACGAGGGCCGCCAGCTTTCCGGCACCGGCCTTTCGCGGCTCTGGCAGCTGGCGGGCCGCCTGGCGACCCGTCCGGTCCTCATTCCGCTGACGATCTGGGGCGTGATTCTCGCTGCCGGGGAATGGCTGTCACGTTACAACATCCTCCTGAAGGCCAACGAGAAGCACGTCATCAAGCAGGGCGCCACCTACCTCGACACCGAGGGGCTGCTCTCCAACCTGAACTACATCTACGTCACGACGCTCGTGATTCTCGGAATTACCATGGCCGTGGTGATGTACCTGAACAACCTGAACCGTGTTGCCGGAGAGGCGCAGCCGCCCGAGGGCTGGCGCGAGGGACAGATCAAGCTGCGGAACCTCGTGTTCCTGCTCATCCTGGCTGACTTCGGCTTCAAGGGCCTCGTCGGCATCAAGGGCAACATCTATGTCCGCCCGAACGAGCCGGTTATCCAGCTCGGACACCTTGGGAACCACATCGAGGCGACCCGCAAGGGGTTCGACCTGAACAAGGTCACCCAGAAGGAGTTCATCCCCAACTGGCACGGCGACCCGATCCCCACGGCTGAAGAGATCCTCAACAGCCCGGCGGTGCGCAATGCGCCGCTGTGGCCGGGCTTCACTTCCTATCTGGAAGCCCAGCTCGATCCGCAGCACTCGCTCCGCATCCTCAAGACCCAGGGCGACAAGATCATCTACGGGCCGACCGAGGAAATCCTGTGGCAGCAGCAGAAACTGCGCGCCTACTACAACTTCCTCGGCATCGATTCGGTCCGCTACGCGATCGACGGCGAGAAGCAGTTGTTCTTCAGCGCCATCCGCGAGGTTCCGCTGGTGGAGCCTCAGCCCTGGCTCGCCTGGTGGGGGCAGCAGTACATGCTGTTTACCCACGGCTATGGCCTGGTGATGGGCAAGGCCGGGCAGAGCACGCCTGAGGGCGACCCGGTCTACGTGTCGAAGAACATCCCCGTCCAGACGGCTTACGATGTTCTCAAGGTCGAGAACCCCCGCGTTTACTATGGCGAGGGTTCCGGCACGATCGCCTACACGAACGTCAAGAACATGAAGGAACTGGACTACCCGACCGAACAGGACCGGGCCGAGTTCATCCTGCCGCCGGGCGACGGCACCGGTGTCCACATCGATTCGCTGGTCAAGCGGCTCGCCTTCGGCTGGGAGAGCGGGCAGTTCTTCGATGTGCTGTTCAGCGGCCTCATTACCAGCGAGACCCGCGTCCACTACAACCGGGTTCCGGTGGAGCGCCTGAACCGGATCGCGCCGTTCCTCTATTACGACACGAACGGCCATGCGTTCGCCAACGGTGACCGCATCACGTGGGTCTTGAACGGCTTGACGACGAGCAATGCCTACCCGAACAGCTGGATGGGCGACCTCGGCGACAAGTCCGACGAGCGCACCCGCTACCCGCGGCCGCACCGCTGGGCCAACTACATCGAGGACTCGGTGAAGGCGACCGTGGACGCCTACAGCGGCGAGGTGAAGTTCTACAAGATATCGGACTCGCCGCTGATCGAAACCTGGTCGAAGATCTACCCTGGCCTGTTCACCGACGGGAAGGAGATGCCGGCCGCGGTGCGGTCGCAGCTGACCTACCCGGTCCAGTTCTTCCACGTGCAGTTCGATGACGTCTACATCTACTACCAGATGCGGGATCCGATGTATTTCTTCAACATGGAAGATATGATGGACGACGCCGACGAGGTGCTCGGAGCGGTCATGGACAACGGCAAGGCGATCACTTTCTCGGCCGAGCCGATCAACTACCTGTTCGAGACGGGCGGCACGCTGCCCGAATCGTCCGAGAAGGTGCAGTAAGCCTCATGATGCCGTTCACCGGCGAGAAGGCACTGAACCTTCGCGGCCTGCCCATCGCCTACCAGGACGGCGACGACTACGGAAAGATCACCATGCTGATGGTGCCCAAGGGCCGCTTCTATCCGGGCCCCGAGCAGGCGGACGCCGCCATCGACCAGAACCCGGATATCAGCCGCCAGCTTTCGTGGTGGAACCGCATGGGCGCGGATGTGATCCGCGGTCATACGATGTCGCTCATCGTGGGCAACGAGGTGATCTATGTGGAGCCGATCTTCCTCCGCTCGCAGCAGAACCGCACGACCCAGATGAAGGCCGTCGCGGTCGTGTTCCGCGGCCATGCACGGCTGGGATCAACGCTGGAAGAGGCCCTGCGGGCGGCGCTCAAGGCCGCTTCGGAAGGCCCTGCGCCGGTCATCAACCAGTAACCGCATAGCGGTTTGGCCGGACAACCAGAAAACCCCTCCCAGCTGGGAGGGGTTTTCTCTTTTCTGCCCGGCTGGCCCTTAAGCGAAGCTGACTTGTTCAGGCAGACGCGGCCGCCCGTTCCACCGCCTCGCGGTTCCGGAACATTGCGTTCAGTTCGCCGCCCGCTCCGAACAGTCTTTCCCGCCACTCCTTTTCAATGGCGCGGGTGTCGTGCTCGTCGGGATGAAAGCGCGTTTTCATGAAGGCCGGCATCTTCGGCAGGATGTTCGTGAGAAAGCCTTTCCGTCCCAGCAGGGCGCCGAGCCCCCGGAGATGTTCCCTTATGCTGAACGCCTCGCCCTGTTTCACCACCAGCCAGACGAGACTGAATGCAATGCCGGGAAACAGCGCGGCAATCACCAGCGGTCCTGCGAGCACCCGTTCCAGATGCTCGTGACGGCTCACTTCGCGGTGAACGTCGAAGGCCACTTCCTTGTGTTCGAGTTCCTCGAGGGCATGCCAGCTCCAGAGACGCAGCATCTCGGGATCGGCGCCTGTCCGGAACCGCGTGTCGGTCAGCCAGGCTTCGGCGAGGTGGGCCGTGAAATGCTCCATGAAAGTCGTGCAGGCGAGCTGTTGCGAGGCGGGGAGCCGCTCCAGCAGTCCCAGGCTGAACCGGATCATCCGGTCTGGCATCGCCATGTCGAAACCGTGTGCCACGAACCATTCGTTCAGCCGTTCGTGCTCGCGTCCGTGGATGGACTCCTGCCCGATGAAACCGGAGACTTTCGCCCGGAGGGTTTCATCCGTGAGCTGGTCCCGGAACCGGCGGACCGATTCGACAAAAAACCGCTCGCCCGGCGGAAAGATCGCCGAGAAGACGGCAAACAGCGAGGTTGCCAGCGGGTTCTGATCGTAAAAGAAGAAGCGGGGCTTTTCTGCCGGGTGGACGAAATCCATATGACGGACGGGAACACCGGCCCTGGCTCCGTTCAGCTTGCGGGCCTCGGCGTCCATTGCTTCACGCAATGCGTTTGTGTTCATGGTTTCTGCTGAATCCTTGCTGGTTTCGGGTTGATTGTGAGCATCAGTGTCTTTATGCTAATCCGAACAATAGTTCGGGTTCAATTCGGATTGGAAGATGCCACGTAAACCCATTCAGAAACGGTCGAAGGCCACTGTTGAGGCCATTATCGAGGCAGGCTTTGTCTGCGTCGCCCGGCATGGTCCTTCGGATACGACGACCCGCCAGATAGCGGATGTTGCGGGTATCAGCGTCGGTTCGCTGTATGAGTATTTCCGCGACAAGGAAGATATCTTCGTTGCCATGAACCGGAAGTTCTCGGACGACGTGGTGGTGCTGATCCGGGAACTGACACCCGAGGTGGTTAAACTCGAGATCCGCGAGGCGATCCGGCTGCTGGTCGCCCGGTTCGGCCAGTTCCTGACCCGCAACGACGGACGTTACCTGTCGATCGCCCGGCAGCTCATCCGGGCCGAACCGCTGGACAGTATCGAACCGGTGAGCAAGGCGCTCATGGATCTTCTGGTCCAGTACCTCAGCAACCATCCCGAATACATGAAGATCCGGAACATCCCCACGATGGCCTACATTCTCGTCAATGCCGGTATCTTCGTTGTCCTGCGCCAGCTCACTTCCGAGAACCCGCCGGTGACCTACGAGCAGGTCGGCGAGGGACTCGCCTATCTCGTCAGCTACTACGTTGACCGTGAAATCGCACAGGGAAGTTGACGGAAGGCGCACTGCGCGGCGGAGGGTGTTCGGTCCGGTCTGGAAAGCCGCAAGGGAAGAGCAGGCTTTGGCAGAACCCCAGCCACGACCGGCCTGACCTGCTTACGGAACCAGGCGTTGCCGGGGCAGTCGCCCGTCGTTTCTGCCATGATCAGCAAGAGAAAACCCCGGCCACCCTTTCAGGTGGCCGGGGCCTTCGGAGTGTCGCCTGGACTACAGTGTCTTCAGGTATTCGATGATGGCGAGCCGCTCGGCATCGGTGAGCACCGAGTTGAACTCGTGGCCCTTGTTGCCCTGTCCGTAGCGGTGGGTGTTGAAGATCTTGCGATCTTCCATGTGCGAATCGCTGAGAATCGGCGGGAACAGTATGTTCCAGGCGAGAATGATGTTCGAGAACAGCGGGTTCAGGATCATCTGGAACAGCGGGTCATTGTACTCGTCGTTCGGGTCGCAGTTGATGTACGGCGTCACCGACGGGTTCAGCAGGGTTCGCCACTTGCAGGCGACGGTGTCGTATTTCCAGCCCATCTTCACCGGGTCATACGCGCGGGCGATGTCGGTGTCGAAACCCATGATGACGTTCTTCAGCTGGCCGAGCTTCCATGAGGGCTGGGGCTTGGACTTGCGGCGCCAGATGGGCTTGCGGTCGGCGGGCTTGAGCACCTCCCACACGTTCGGCACCGAGCCGTTGTGGAAGTAGGGGGCGGTCGCCCACACGCCATAGAGCGGCGGTGCGAGGTAGCCCAGTTCCCGGTCGCCGCGCAGGCGCTTCTGGTTCTGGGGGCCGCAGTCGTTCTCGGTCCCGTAGGTCGTCGGATAGCCGAAGAAGTTCTTGGCTCCGGCCTTCTGCACGGACTCGTTGTTGACCTGCCACCGCACCGGGTTGGTTCCGATGATGTTCTGCGGAACGATGTAGCTGGCGATGCCTTCCAGCTCCGGGCTCACGAGGAACGTGGGGTCGTTCACGAACTTCGGTGAATAGGCCCCGTGGCACGCGGCGCAGGAGCCGTTGCCCTGCGGGCGGGGAATCGGGTTCTTCCGTGTGGGGTCCCACATGTCGAGCGTGTGGAACAGCACGGCGCCCTGCTCGGCCAGCGTCTTGTTGACGGCGAGCGGGTAGACCGGGGCCTTCAGGCTCTCGATCCAGGTGTTGAGCGGCGGACCGTTCGCCCGCATCCAGTCCTGCCCTGCCTCGCTGATCTTACCGAGGAGACCGCCGAACAGGCCGAAGAAGGGGGTGTAGAACACCATATCGACGCGCGGGGCATCCATCGGGAACACGCCGTCCGCGAACTTCACGGGGCGGTGGCCCATGTTCCACCAGGCGGGAGTGTCCATGCCGGCGGAAGTGCCCGACGTGAGGACACCGAAGAACTCCGACGGTGTGAGGAGCTTCTCGTCGGGGAAGATGAAGGCGAGGTTGATATCGCTCGCGTTGTTGGTGCCGCGGGTGTGGTTGAGGTTGGCGATCACCGCGAACGAGGCGAGATAGCCCAGCGGCAGCATGTCGCGCAGGAACAGGTTGAGATCCGCCAGGCTGCTGCCGCCGCCGTGGGTGAGCGTGTTGCCAACGACACCGCTGTGGCAGGCGTGACAGGTGATCCCGATGCGGCCGGTCCATTTGCCGGTTTTTGGATCGCGGAGCTGGGTGAACATCTCCGGCAGCTTGCCGGTGCCGCCGTTCGTCCGGTTGGGATCCTCGCCCGGCTTCGGGTACGGATTGCTGCCGGTCTTGAAGCCCGAACCGTAACGTTCGCTCACGAGGAGGTCGAAGTTGTCCGGGCGCCAGAGGTGGCTGCCCCAGATCTTCCAGACGTTGTTGAACTGGGCGGCGGTGAAGGTCGCGATGCCGAAGCCGGCCTCCAGGGACATGGGATTGTCGCCGGAAAACAGGGCGCCCACCTTGGCTCCGCCCGTGAGCAGCAGCTCGTCGCCGCGGTTGAACCGCTGGCGGAGCTCGCCGCAGGTCTTGGCGTGGCCAGCCTCCTTAACGGCGGCTTCGTCCACATGGCAGTCCTTCCAGAAGGCGTTGAAGTGGACAGCGCGGCCGTCGCTCACTCCGGGCTGGACCTGCGTGCGGGGATCAGGCGGCAGGATGGCGCTGTCGGGCTTGCCGTAGCACCAGTCCCACAGGGGCGAACCGCCCCGCTTGCTCCCCAGGAGCGCATTCGGATTGGAGTAGGCAACCGTACCGGAATACGAGGTCGCGGTCGGGTCGTAGGCCATCGCATCGCTGGCCTCCTCCATGTAGATGTCTTCCTGGCCCTCGATGCCTTCGATCGTGACGCTGGCGGTGTCACCACAGCTGGCCAGCACCCAGATAACCGCCAGGACTCCGGCTGCCGCCGGTATAAATGTTTTTTTCAGCACGACATTCTCCTCCCAGAACATATTCCTGTTTTATTCTTGCGCTTGGCCGGGGCTTTCCTCCCCCGGCGGGTAAGATGAGAAATAAAATGGATTTATAATTACTGCCATAGGGGCGACAGTAATGTCAAGAAGATTTTATTACTCTCATATCTATCGAGAAATGCTGGTAATTTTGCATTACCTGTGGAGTCGTCCTATATCCCGCCCAGCCGGTTTCCTTAAGGAGTTCTCATGTCCAGAGCCAGAAGAAGGGAGATCGACAAGGCCTCGCCGGAGGGGGGTTCCGCCCGTAAGGCGCCTGTCCGGCCGGCTGAAGCCGCTGGCGGCAATACGGCGCCGGGCGATCCGGTCCGCGAGAGGATACTGGCCGCCTTTTCGGCCTGGGCGCGCCGGTCGGGGATCCGGTCGGTGGTGATGGGTGAGCTGGCCACGCGGCTCCGCATGAGCGCCATGACGCTCTACAAGCATTTCGCCTCCAAGGACGAGATCGTGAACACGATGGTGGACCGGTGGGCCGACGAGCTGGCGGCGATCAATGCGCTCGAATGGGACAAGGTAAAGGACGGCAAGTCCGCCCTGGAAACGCTGCTCCGCTGGTCGGATGCCTGGACGGCGAGCATGAGCGCGGTGAGCCCGGTCTTCTTCGAGGATCTCCGCCGCGACTATCCCGATGCCTGGGCCCGCTTTCAGGGGCTCATCATCAAGCGGCAGCTCGATTCGGCGCCATACTTCATCCCGCTGCTCCGCAAGGACATAAATCCCATGGTCTCCCTGCGCCTGCTGAACCGGCTCGTCATGCTGGCCGCCGACCCCGCTTTCGGCGAACGGTTCGGCATCTCGCGGCAGGAGGCCGTGCGCACGGCACTCTCCATCTGGGGTGGCGGGGCGCTGAAGGAGCGCACCATACTGGAGAGCCCATCTCCGCGTACACCGGCCGCGCCGGACAGCGATCTCGTCATGGAGAGCCGGAACTGGCCGGGAGAGGACGGGTGACGGGGTTGCCTGCCGTTTACAGGTACGGCCGGAGTTCCTAGGCCTCGAACCGGTAGTCCTTCAAGGGGTAGTGCCCCGCGCTCCAGATCCCCATGGCGGTCGGGGTGGGGCGGAGCAGCGGCGATTCGCCGTGCTGGTTGAAGTAGTAGCTGTTCGACGAGGCGCAGCTCCCGTTCACGAATACCGTGCTCTTCAGGTTCCGTTTCATCTGCGCCACGAACCTCTCCTGCGCGCCGCTTTTCACCTCGAACTCGCTGGCGCCCCGCCGCTGCATCTCCGTCAGGCAGCGGGCGACATGCTTCATCTGCGCCTCGATGGCGAAAAAGTAGGAAAGACCGGTGAAGGCGAACGGGCAGGCAAAGTAGAAGAGATTCGGGAACCCGTTCACCGTGATTCCCTCGTACGACTGGTAGCCGTTCTGGTCCCACCAGGTACCGAGTTCCACTCCGTCCCGGCCGGTCACGTCGAAGGCGGGGAAGTTCCCTTTCTCCCAGACCTTGTAACCGGTCGCGAGGATAAGCGTGTCGATCTTCCGCTTCCTGCCATCCCTGCTGACGATACCGTCCGGCTCGATATGGTCGATTCCGTCGGTGATGAGCTCCACGTTCTTCCGCATGAAAGTCGGATAGTAGTCGTTCGAGAAGGTCGGGCGCTTGCAGCCGAAACTGTAACCGGGCGTGAGCTTGCGCCGCAGCTCCGGATCGGGAATCTGTCGGGCCATGTGCGCCTTGCAGGCCCGTTCCATCGAGTCGGTCAGGAAGCTGAACTCCCGGTAGTGGAGGGCGCCGGTGACCATCACCATTTCAAGGATAGACGAGGTGAAGTACCGGGCGAGCCGCTGGGTCAGGGGGAGCCGTTCAAACAGCTTTTGCACGGATTCCGGTATCTCGGCGTCGAACTTCGGCGTCACCCAGATCGGTGTCCGCTGGTAGACGTCCATCTGGGCGAGCTTCGGGGCGATCTCCGGCAGAAGCTGGACGGCCGTGGCACCGGTGCCGATGACCGCTGCCCGCTTGCCGGCAAGGTCATAGCCGTGGTCCCACCTGGCCGTGTGAATGACCTTGCCCTCGAACGAATCGAGGCCGGGAATGTCGGGCATCTTGGGTTGCGCGAGGAAGCCGGTGGCCAGAATGAGGATGCGGGCCGTGACCGGCGGCCGGCCTTCGGTGTGGACGGTCCAGTAGCGGCCGTTCTCGCTATAGACAGCCTTCTCCACGCTGGAGCCGAAGCGCATGAACCGGCGCAGGTTGTATTTGTCCGCGACATGGTTGGCATAGCTTTTCAGCTCGCCGCCGCGGGCATAGACCCGCGACCAGTGCGGGTTGGGTTCGAACGAATAGCAGTAGGTCGTCGAGGCGATGTCCACGGCGAGGCCGGGATAGGTATTCACGTGCCACGTCCCGCCGGCCCCGTTTTCACGGTCCAGGATCAGGATGTCGTCGATCCCCATCCGGTTCAGCTGGATGGCGGCGCCCATGCCGCCGAAGCCGGCGCCCACGATGATGGCCTCGTGATCGGTCACGGCGGGCGGAATCCTGGACGGATGTTTTTCGTGGGCTCTCTCCGGCGAGATATTCATGGTGCTGCCTCTCCCTGATGCTGCTGGTTCCGGCTTCAGGCCCTGATCCCGTCGAACATCAGCTTCTCGATGGCGTCAATCCACGTCTCGACCAGTTCGGAGCTGCCTGTCTGGCCCACTCCGCGACGCATCGCCTCGAAGATGATCGCGTTCAGGGCCATGCTGGTGATGCGCGTGTCGAGGTCGGCGCGGAGATAACCGCGCTTCTTGCCGTTGACGAGATAGGACTCGGTGATCTGCGCGCTGATGTCCCACGACCGGTTCACCGCCTCGGTCATCTCCTGGTCCACCGCCATCGCCTCGTGGAGGAGGATGCGGGCAATCCGGGGATCCTTCTGGATCACTTCGAGCAGCTTGTGGCCCCACCGGCGGACCTGCGCCCGGTATTCGGCCAGCGTGCGCGAGGCGTCCGGCGGCTCGGAGGCGATGGCCGCCGCCAGCCGCTCGGCCACCTGCATCACGACCGACAGGAAGATGTCGCGCTTGTTCTTGAAGTAGCGGTAGAAGGTCCCGTGCCCGAGCTTCAGTTCGGCGGCGATATCGGCAATGCCTGCGTCGCGGTATCCCTTTTCAGCAAACACCTTGTAGGCCGCCTGGATGATCTCCCGGCGGCGCTGGTCCAGTTTCGTGTCGGTGACGGGATCCGTCGTCATTCGGAATGACATATCATTCCCAATGTCAGGCTGTCAATATAAATTGAATAACATACTGATATTAAAAGAATAATTTGAACTAATAAGTGTGCCGGACATTTGTCCGCCCCCGCTTGAAACCGGCTGTTTTCCCTTGGCGGCAGTTTCGGTCAACAATAGCGTGCTGGGGGCCGAGGCGGCTCCGGGGCATTTTTAGGAGGGGTATCATGGGCAAGACACCAGGCCGGAGCGGGATACCTGTGGCCATTGTCGGTTCCGGCTTTTCCGGGCTGAACATGGGGATCAGTCTCAAGAAGGCGGGGTTTACGAACTTCACCATCTTCGAGCGGGCGGACGAGGTGGGCGGAACCTGGCGGGACAACACCTATCCCGGCTGCGCCTGTGACGTGCCCTCGCACCTGTACTGCTACTCGTTCGAGCCCAACCCCGGCTGGTCGGAGGCCTACTCGGGCTCGCGGGAAATCCAGGCCTACATTCTCCGCTGCGCGGAGAAATACGGCATCCGGCCCCATGTGCGGTTCAACACACCCGTGACGGGCGCGACTTATGATGAGGGGAGCGGCATGTGGACGCTTCGCACCGACGGGGGCGGGGAGTTCCGCGCCCGCGTGCTGGTTTCCGCCGCCGGCGGGCTTTCCGATCCGTCGTATCCCGATATTGAGGGCCTGAATTCGTTCCGTGGCAAGCTGCTGCATACGTCGCGGTGGGATCCGGACTATCCGCTGAAGGGCCGGCGCGTCGGAGTGATCGGGAGCGGCGAAGCGCCATCCAGGTGGTTCCGGCCATCGCGCCCGATGTGGCATCGCTTGCCGTTTACCAGCGCACGCCCCCATGGATCGTCCCGCGCATGAACCAGAAGATCACCGAACGGCGAAAGGCTCTGTACCGGAACTTCCCGCCCGCACTCTGGGCCCGGCGCCAGATGATTTACTGGATGCTGGAGGGATTCGCCCCGTTCCTCATCCTGGAAAATGACCGGATCAAGTCGCTGGTCGAGCAGATTGCGCTCCAGCACATCCGGCGGAGCGTGAAGGATCCCGGACTCCGCCGGAAGGTGACGCCGGACTACCGGATCGGCTGCAAGCGGATGCTGATCTCGAATGACTGGTACCCGGCGCTCCAGCGCCCGAACGTGGAACTGGTTACGGACGGCATCACGCGGATCACGCCGAAAGGGATCGTCAGCCGGGACGGCCGCGAGCGGGAGTTCGATGCGATCGTCTGCGCGACGGGGTTCAGGGTGCCGTCGGCGGGGGCCCCGTTTCCGGTCGTGGGCAGAAGCGGTCACTCGCTTGGCGAGGCCTGGCGCGACGGTTCGGAGGCATACAAGGGCGTTGCCTGCACCGGCTTTCCGAACCTCTTTTTTCTCATGGGGCCGAACACCGGTCCCGGCCACACGTCGGTGCTCGCCTATACGGAAAAGCAGGTTGACTACATCGTCCAGGCCGTCGAGTCCCTCCACCGCCACAACCTCAGGTCGGTCGAGGTGAAGGAGCCGGTGCAGAGCCGGTTCAACAGGAACCTGGACCGGCGCATGAAACACACCGTCTGGACCTCAGGCTGCGCCAGCTGGTACCTCGCCCCGAACGGCCGGAACACGACCCTGTACCCCGGCTACAACTGGGAATACCGCCTGCGGGTGAGCCATTTCAACGAGGCCGAGTATGTGCTGGAGGGCGAGGGCGGACACCGCATCCGGCCCGGCCTCCGCGACCGCCTCACGGCCGGGATCGGCGCGGCGATGACCGAGGCATCGAACCTCGTGCTGTAGGCCCTATTCGGGCGCGTCCGTATAGGCCATGCGGGCGAGGATGATGTTCGTCTTCCGCTCCGCCTTCCGGTCCTTGCGGTTCCTGTCGTGGTAGCGGGGGTTGGGCACGATGGCGGCGAGCCAGGCTGCCTGCCTCGCCGTCAGTTTCGCCGCGGATACCCGGTAGTAATGGCGCGAGGCCGCCTCGGCCCCGAACACCCCGTCGCCCCACTCGATGACGTTGAGATAGATCTCGAGGATGCGCCGCTTGGAGAGGAACAGCTCCATCCAGACGGTGATATGTGCCTCGTCCAGCTTGCGCCACGGCGTGCGCCTTCCCGACAGAAAAAGGTTCTTGGCGAGCTGCTGCGAGATGGTGGAGCCACCCGCGACGATCCGGCGCTTCCTGAGGTTTTGCTCCCAGGCCGCCTGTATACCCTCCCAGTCGAACCCGTCGTGCCGGAGGAACTTCGCGTCCTCGCTGGCGATCACCGCCTGTTTTAGGTGAATGGAGATCTGTCCGTAGGGAACCCACTTGTGGCTGAGCTCCGCGCCCGGTTTCTGCTCCTGGAGGCGGATCCGGTGGGCATCCATGAACGCCGACGAGCGGGGATTGTTCGTCCGCCACCAGATGACCCGGCCGATGATCCACAGTTCGTACGATGCCACGACGAGAACCAGAGCGCCCAGTATGCGGACGAGCAGTTTTTTCTGGCGGGCTGAGAGGCGTTTCAAGGGAGGGCGGCCGCGCTAGTTGGCCTTCGGAGTTCCCGGCAGCAGGTCCAGCACGGCGATCCGCAGGCGGGCCCGGCGCCTGACGCCATCGGGCGTCGCGTCGGCGTTCGGATAGGCAAGGAACAGGATCCAGGCATCGACCCACTTCACGTCCCTGGGGCGGCGGAACTGGTCGTCGGGAAGGGCGAGCACCTGCTCGTAGTAGCGGCGGGCGCCCTCGAAATCGCCGATGTGTTCGGCGCTCCGGCCGAGCCGGTAGAGGGCCCAGCCTGTGAGCGGGTGGCCGGGGAACTGCTCGATCAGTCCCCGGTACCGGCCCATGGCCGCCTGGTACTGGCTCCGCCGGTAGTAGAAGTCGGCCACGAATGCTTCCTGCTCGCCGATATGGCGCGTGACCTCCTGGAGCGCGGGCGCGGCCTCGCTGCCCTCGGGCGTGGCGGAGTAATCCCGCTGGACGGTGGCAAACGCCTCGCGGGCATTCAGCGCCGCCGACGGATCACGGTCGTGGTCGAGCATCTGCTGCGCGAAGCACTGGGCGCGCCTCATCTGTGCATAGGCCGCCTCCTCCCGGAAGGCCGGGTGGCTGCGGATGAATTCGTCATAGTAGACCTGCGCTTCCACGTAGGCGCCTTCCTCGAAATAGACATCGGCAATACGGAGTGTGGCGAGCGGGGCCTGCGACGATACCGGGTATTTCCGGCGTATCTCCTGGAACAGCCGCCGGGTTTCTTCCGTGTCGTACCGGATGTTGGTGATGGCGCGGGCGATGGGGTTCTCGCTCCACCGCCATCTGGCCGGATTCCAGACGACGCTCTGGCGGTGGATTTCGAGCCGCCGCATCCCGTCTTCATAGAGTTTCTCGGCCGTAGGAACCTTTTGGGCGCAATAGTCCCGCATCTTCCGGGCATGGTCTTCTTCCCGGTCGTGGAGAGACCCGGAACCGAGTGAGGTGAGGTACTCTTCGTAATAGGAGAGCGCCTCCTCGCAGTTGTCCTCGGCGTAGTACCAGGTGTCGCCAAGCCGGAGCGGAACGAGCGCCGCTTCGGGCGAGTGCGGGTACTGGTTCCGGATGCTCTCGAAAAGCTCCCGCGTGGTTGTGTCGCTGGTGAAAATGTCCGCCGGGTTGCGGTACCAGCCGGCCTTGTGCCGCTCCAGCCGCCGCACCGCACGGGCATAGATATCCGCCGCCGTTTCCCCTTCGCTGGCCATGACCGGCTGGGCCACGATGGTGGCGAGCAGAAAGGCAAGAAGGGCTGCGGAGCGGCTCATTGTCGGCAGGAAATCTCCCGGCGATTTAGATAGAGGATGCCCGCCCGCTGGTGCAAACGGGCGGCGGGGCCGCTATAGGGAGGCTTGCACCGGGCCCGCTTCCGGTACAACCTGAATGAACGCTCATTCAGTTTCCAGACCGGATGACTGGATGACAGGCGGGGAACCGGCCGGGGAGCCGGAGGAAGGCAGCCACATGACCGAGAAACTGATCATCGCCAACTGCAGCGGATTCTACGGGGACCGGATTTCGGCCGCCCGCGAAATGGTCCAGGGGGGGCCGATCGACGTGCTCACCGGCGACTATCTCGCCGAGCTCACGATGGCGATCCTGTTCCGGAACAAGATGAAGAACCCCAAGGCGGGCTACGCCGGCACGTTCCTCAAGCAGATGGAAGAGGTGATGGGGGAATGTCTCCAGAAGAAGATCCGCGTCGTCACCAACGCCGGCGGGCTGAACCCCCGGGGGATGGCCGAGGAACTGGAAAAAATCGCCGAAAAGCTGGGCCTCAAGCCGAAGATCGCCTTCATCGAGGGCGATGACCTCACCCGGCGCCTTGCCGAGCTCCAGAAGGAGGGCGAGGCATTCGCCCACATGGACAAGGGGACTCCGCTCAAGGACGCCCGGGCGAACACGGTGACGGCGAATGCCTATCTGGGCGGATGGGGCATCAGCGAGGCTCTCGGGCGCGGTGCCGACATCGTGGTCACGGGCCGCGTGACCGACGCGGCCGTGGTGGTGGGCCCCGCGGCCTGGCGGTTCAACTGGAAGCGTGACGACTGGGACCGGCTCGCCGGGGCGGTCGCCGCCGGCCACATCATCGAGTGCGGAGGACAGGCGACGGGAGGCAACTACTCGTTCGTGGACGAGGTGCCCACCTACAGGAATCTCGGCTTCCCCCTGTGCGAGATGCACGCGGACGGATCGTTCGTCATCTCCAAGCACCCCGGTACGGGCGGCCTCGTTTCCGTGGGAACCGTGACGGCCCAGCTTCTGTACGAGATCCAGGGCCACCGGTACTACAATCCCGACGTCATCGCCCGCTTCGACACCCTCAAGGTGTCGCAGGAGGGCCCCGACCGTGTGCGTGTTGAGGGCGCGAAGGGCGAGCCGCCGACCCCGACCACCAAGGTCTGCATCAACAACCTGGGTCCGTTCCGCAACCAGATGACCGTCCTGCTCACCGGACTGGACATCGAGAAGAAGGCGAAGATCGTCGAGGAGATGTTCTTCGACGCCGTTGGCGGGCGCGAACAGTTCCAGAGGGTCGAGGTGAACCTGATCCGCACCGATCACGAGAACCCGGCCAGCAACGAGCAGGCGTTTGCCTACCTCAAGATCAACGTCATCGACCCGAACCCCAAGAAGGTGGGGAAAGCGTTTTCGTCCCGCGTGGTGGAACTGGCCCTGTGCAGCATTCCCGGCTTCACGATGACCTCGCCGCCGGGCGACGAGATTCCGTCGGTCATCTACTGGCCGGCCCTCGTCTCCAGCGACAAGATCCGCCAGAAGGTGTACGTGGGCGGCGAGGAGCTGAACGTCGAGGCCGTCCAGGCGCCGCAGACGCCGCCCGCCGTGAAGGTGCCGGAGGTGAGGATCCCGCCCGTTCCGAAGGGAGATACGGTCAAAAAGCCGCTTGGCCGGGCCTTTGCCACCCGGTCGGGCGACAAGGGCGGCAACGCCAACGTCGGCATCTGGTCGAAAACCCCCGAAGGCTACGCATTCCTGCGGGAGTTCCTCACGACCGAACGGCTCAAGGAGATACTGCCGGATGCCAGGCCGTTCGAGGTGGAGCGGTACGAGTTCCCGAACCTGAATGCGCTCAACTTCTACATCCGGGGAATCCTGGGTGACGGCGTGGCCTCATCCACCCGCAGCGACCCGCAGGCCAAGACCCTTGGGGAATACCTGCGAGCCAGGGTGGTCGAGATGCCCGGAAGCATCGTGGTGAAGTAACGGGGGATCATTCCCGGTAGAGCCGGAGATATTTCTCCGTGCAGCCGGTGAACCGGGTCGCCTGCTCGCGTGCCCGCCGGGCCAGGTCGCGGCGCAGGTCCGCATCGGCAAACAGTGTTTCCATCGCGTTCATCAGCGAGGCCGAACTGCGCGGATCGGCGAGCACTGCGCCGCCGTCACCGGCCAGTTCCCCGTGCGCGCCCGAGCGGGTGGCGATGACCGGCTTGCCGCAGGCCATCGCCTCCAGCAGCGACAGGTTGAACGGCTCGGCCCACACGCTCGCGCAGACGACCACCTGCACGTTCCGGAGCATCTCCAGATAGCGGTCGTGGGGGAGCGCGCCGTGGTCAATGACCTGCTTTCCAAGCCCCAGCGCGTCGATCCGCTGCCGTTCGTCGCCGAACCGGGAGCGGCCCGCCAGGTGCAGCCGGATGCCAGGATGCCGGCCGGAAAGCCGCTTGACCGCCTGCAGGCAGAAGTCGAATCCCTTTTCCACGTCCTTTCGCCCGGCGAACAGCACCGTGAGGGGCTTGCCGTCGGGCGCCTCCGGCGCCGCCAGCAGTCCCGCATCGGCGTCCCAGTGTATCGTCGCCGTGACCGGCAGGTGCGGCTCCACCAGCCTGCGCTGCGCATCGCTGATGGCGGCGATTTTCACGCCCTGGAGTTTCTTCCGTATGCGGTCCAGGTCGTAGTGCGGCAGCTTCGGCAGGGCCACGCAACTGCCGCACCAGTGAAGGTCGTCGCAGATATTGAGATCGGGACGGAGGAGCAGGGTGTTGGGACAGACGGCCCGGTAGTCGTGCATCGTCCAGACAAGATTCCGCACACTCTCCTTTTTCGCCGCGACCAGCGGCGACCAGCCCATCGCCAGCGTGTTGTGGAAATGGCAGGCATCGGGCCGGAACTCCTGGATGATCTTCCGGCAGCGCCGCACCCGGTCGTCCGGGCCGTGCACTCCACGCTCTCCCGACTCCAGCTTCGTGACGAGCCGGGTCTGGTGGCCCCTGGCTTCCAGTGCGGCGCGCAGCGCGCCCACGGCGCTTTCGGCGCCAGCGTAAACGTCGAAGTCGTTGAAAAAGAGGACTCTCAGGCCTGGTAGCTCCGGAGCCGCTTGAGGTTCTTGGCGAAATCCTCGCCGGGCGTCTCGATCACGCCGATGGTATCCTTCCATCGCGGATCGTTCATCAGGCACCGGAAGGCCGTCTCGCCGATGAACCCCTCGGCGATCTCTTCGTGCCGGTCCACGCGGGAGCCCAGCTCCTTCTTGGAATCATTGATGTGGAACGCCCGGACTTCCTTGACGCCGATGACCCGGTCCAGCTCCTGCATCACCTGCTCATACCCCTCCGGCGTCCGGATGTCGTACCCGGCGGCGAAGATATGGCAGGTGTCCACGCAGACGCCCATGCGCGAGCGGTCCTTGATCCCATTCAGGATGCCGGCGATCTGCTCGAACCGGTAGCCCATGCAGGTGCCCTGCCCAGCGGTCGTTTCCAGCAGGATCATAACGGGCGAACCGGACGAACGGTGGATGCAGTCGTTGTAGCTCGATACCAGCGTCTCGATGGCCTGGTCCTCGCCCGATCCCACATGGGAACCGGGGTGGGTGACGAGGTACCGCACCCCGAGTTGCTCGCACCGGCGGATCTCCTCGACAAAGGCGGCCTTGGCCTTTTCGAGTTTCACCGGGTCGGGCGAGGCGAGGTTGATGAGGTAGGAGTCGTGAACGAGCACGTTCGAGAGCGGAATGCCGGAACCCTTGCTTGCCGTCCGGAATGCATCCAGCGCCTCCGGGGCCAGCGGCTTGGCCGACCACTGGCGCTCGCTCTTGGTGAAAATCTGCAGGGACTCGCAACCGTCGTCGCGGCCCCGCTGGAAGGCATTCTCGATCCCCCCGCTGATGGATTCGTGTGCGCCGAGCTTCATGGCGGAAAGCCTACCACGGCGGCTGGCCGTGCCCCAAACCGGGACTGCCCGCTGCCGCTTTCCGGCGGCTCCATGAGCCGTGTCACGAATGTTTCACGGGGTTGACGGGCTGAAACCCCGTCCGGAATGGGCTAGAGTCCGCAAGGGGGAAGGCGCGTGGGACCGGTTCGGTTACAGGAGCAGTATGGGTTCCGGCACAGACATCTATCTGGTACGTCATGCGGCCGCGGTGGACGGCGAGGCGGGGCTTTCCGACGACTGCCGGTACCTCACGGCCAAGGGGCGCAAGGTTTTCTCGAAGGTCGCCAGCGAGCTGAAGGGCCTGGGTATCTCTTTCGACCTGATCGTGACGAGCCCGCTGGTGCGGGCCGTTCAGACAGCCGAGATTCTGGCCGGCGAAACGAAATACCGGGGCGAGGTCGTCGCCGCGACGGCGCTCGGCCCCGGCGGAAGGGCACTCGATCACCTGCTCCGCACGGCTGGGGAGATGCCCGGCTCGTCGGTGGCGTTTGTCGGCCATGAGCCGCGCATGGGCCAGCTCGCAGGCGAGCTCCTGGGCCGCGGCGCGATGCCGTTCCGCAAGGGTCAGGTGATGCGAATCGTTTTTTCCGGCGGTGTCGCTCCCGGCGTTACCGGCAGGTTCAAGTGGGCGCTGATGCCCTCGGGCGAGCGGGTGGACAGCCTGAAGGATCTCGATGCGGCGTAGCTTTCCATTTGCCCCTTCCTTCCGTTCCAGCCAGATTTTCCCCATGCCTTTTTTGAGACCGGTCTTCTGGATTCTCTCCGCCGCCGTTGTTTTGCTTCTGGCCGCGCCGTCCGCCGCACGGGCTGGCTACGACGATCCGCAGTTCGCGCTCGGCTACCGGCTGGGCGGTACTTTCCCGATGGGATCGTCCAGTGCCGGCATTTCGCCCCGGAGCGGCCTTTCGGCCGGCATCAACGGACTTTACCGGCTGGACTGGTGGTTCCGGGTGGGCGGCGAGGTCGAGTGGGAGTATTACGGCCTGAACCAGTCCATCATCGCGCCCGCGTCGAAGATGGGCTCGGTGCACACGGTGACGCTGATGCCGATAGCCGAGTTCCGTTACCATGAGCGTGATCTCTGGATATCGCCGTATGTGCGGGCCGGAACGGGCGTCAACCTGAACTTCCTCAACGAGGCGTCCGCTTTTCCCGCGTCGGGAAGCCTCAGCCACACGCTGGCGCTCAAGGCCGCGCTCGGTTTCGACACCTATTTCGGCAAGGGCTGGCTGATCCGGGTCGAATCGGGCTGGAAGATGAACCGGAGCGAGCTGACGCTCACGCCGCCGGCCACGGCCGGAAACCCCCTGGATTTCGACGCCAGCCGTTTCTATGTCTCGCTGGGTTTCGGTTTCCGGATCGGCCGCTAGGCGCGCCTCAGAACGGCACGTCGTCTTCGGGCGGCGGCTGGTCGTCTGTGTAGCCGGGATCCTGGTCGAACTCGCCGCCGCTCCGGCCGCCGCCACCCTTTGACTGGGCCGCCTGCCGCGGGGGCCGGGCCTGGCCGCCGCCCTGGTTCCGCTGGGAACCCCGGTCCTCGCCCGAGCTCCCGCGTTCGTCACGGGAACCCAGCAGCACCACTTCGCGGGCGACGATTTCAGTGCGGCGGCGCGGCTCGCCCGACTGCTTGTCCTCCCACTTGCGGGTCTGGAGCTTGCCCTCGATGAACGCCTGGCGTCCCTTGGCCAGGTACTTGTTGCAGATTTCGGCCAGCTTTCCGTAGGCGACGATATCGTGCCACTCGGTCCGTTCCTTTGTCTGGCCCTGCTCGTCGCGGCCGTCGAATTCGTTGGTGGCGAGCGTGAACTGGCACACTTCCGTGCCGCCCCCCGTAAACCGCTGCTCGGGGTCCTTGCCCAGACGTCCGATCAGCATCACCTTGTTAAGGGAGTTCGCCATGCGCCACCTCCTGGAAATCCTGCTGGCAGGCCGGGACGGTATGCCCCGGTGCCCATGCCCGTCAACCGGAAAGATTTCCTGCATCCTTTTTCCGGACGGTGCGTCTGTCAGGGAGAGAGGGGCTGACATGCCCCGGAAACCACAGCCATACTTGCAGGAGACTTATCAGCCATGACGATTCCAGCTACCGAAACCACCGCCCGTCCCCGGAGCCCCGCCAGTTTTGCCGGCAACCGCCGCATGCATGTGGGCATCTGGGTCAGGAACCTGGAGAAATCCGTTGCCTTCTACCGGACCCTTTTCGGAGTGGAACCGGTCAAGGTCCGGCCGGGATACGCCAAGTTCGAGCCCGCCGAGCCGTCGGTGAACTTCACGCTCAACGAGCGTACGGGCGATATCCCCACGGCTGTGTCCCACTTCGGCATCCAGGTGAAGGAACCGGCCGATGTCGTGGCCGCCGCCGCCCGTTACCAGATGGCGGGCCTCCAGGTCCGCACGGAGGAGAAAACCACCTGCTGCTACGCCGTGCAGGACAAGGCGTGGGTGGTGGATCCGGACGGGAACCCCTGGGAAGTGTTCGTCGTGACCGAGGCCGACGCGCCGGTCCATTCGGCGAAGGCGACGGCCTGCTGCCCCGCGGCGGAGGCGGCCCGTTGACCCAGGCCGAGGCGTTCACGGATGCGCGCTGGGCGGCGCTGGAGGGTGAGCTTCACCGGTTCATCCTCCGGCGCGTCCGCGACCCTGCCGCCGCCGCCGACATCCTCCAGGAGACGCTCCTGAAGGCGTACCGCTCGCTGCCGGGCCTGAAAAATCCCAGCCGGCTCGACGTCTGGCTTTACCGGGTCGCCCGCAGCCAGATCGCCAGCTTCTACCGCCGGGAAAAACCCCATGAACCGCTGCCGGAAGATCTGGCGGACGGTACGGACAGCGCGCCCGGGAACGGGAATCTCAACGAGCAGGTGGCCGGATGGCTGCCGGTGTTCATCCGCCTGCTGCCCGCCAAATACAGCGAGCCGGTGCGGCTCGCCGACATCGAGGGCCTCAAGCTGAAGGAGGTCGCCGTGCGGCTCGGACTCACCCTGCCGGCGGTCAAGTCCCGCGTCCGGCGGGGCCGGGCCCTGATCCGCGAGGGGGTGCTTTCCTGCTGCGAGCTCGAACTGGACCGCCGCGGCAACGTGACCGATTTCCGCCGCCGCCGGGGCCCCTGTGCGCCGGGC